>CAMLIL010000007.1 GCA_946480015.1 uncultured Oxalobacteraceae bacterium
ATTAGCGGAGAGGGGACATTACTACTTGGGGCTAACAGAAAAATTGCGAGGCGCTTGACAGCTCCCGGCCAGCCCCATATAATTCTGGCCTGTTCGGTGATATAGCTCAGTTGGTTAGAGCACAGCATTCATAATGCTGGGGTCGGTGGTTCAAGTCCACCTATCACCACCAAGAATTCGTTAATGCAAAAACCCGCGATTCTCTTCCGAGAACGCGGGTTTTTTGTTGTTTAGCCGCTTTACGTTTGGAGGCACGTTTGTCAACGTGCCTCCAATGGGAATCAGCGCTTGAGCTGCGACAGATCGCGCACCGCGCCGCGGTCAGCGGAGGTCGTCAGCGCCGCATAGGCTTGCAGCGCCTGCGAGACGACGCGCTCGCGGTTCACCGGCTGCCATGCGTCGTGGCCGCGCGCTTCCATCGCGGCGCGGCGATGGGCCATTTCTTCAGCGTTGACGCGCAGGTTGATCGTACGGTTCGGGATGTCGATATCAATCATGTCACCCTCTTCCACCAGGCCGATCGCGCCGCCTTCGGCCGCTTCCGGCGAGGCGTGACCGATCACCAGGCCGGAGGAACCGCCGGAGAAGCGACCGTCGGTGAACAGCGCGCAGGCCTTGCCGAGTCCCTTCGACTTGATGTACGACGTCGGGTACAGCATCTCCTGCATGCCCGGACCGCCTTTCGGGCCTTCGTAGCGGATGATGACGACGTCGCCCGCATGCACGGTGTCGCCGAGGATCGCTTCCACCGCCGCGTCCTGGCTTTCGAATACGCGCGCCTTGCCGGAGAATTTCAGGATGCTTTCGTCCACGCCGGCCGTCTTCACGATGCAGCCCTTCTCGGCGATGTTGCCGTACAGGACAGCGAGGCCGCCATCCTGCGAATACGCGTGCTCACGGTCACGGATGCAACCGGCGCTGCGATCGAGGTCGTTCTGTGCGAAGCGCTCCGACTGCGAGAACGCCGTCTGCGTCGGCACGCCACCGGGCGCTGCGCGGAACAGCTGATGCACCGCCTGGTCGTCGCTGCGGCTGATGTCGTACTTCTCGATTGCCGCGCCCATGGTCGGGCTGTGCACCGTCGGCAGCGAGGTGTCCAGCAAGCCGGCACGCGCCAGCTCGCCCAGGATCGAAATGATGCCGCCGGCGCGGTGCACGTCTTCAATGTGGAACTTGTCTGTCATTGGCGCGACCTTGCACAGGCACGGCACCTTGCGCGAGATGCGGTCGATGTCGGCCATCGTGAATTCCACCTGCGCTTCGTGCGCGGCGGCCAGCAGGTGCAGCACCGTGTTGGTGGAGCCACCCATGGAGACGTCCAGCGCCATCGCGTTTTCGAACGCCGCCTTGGAGGCAATGCTGCGCGGCAGGACCGAATAATCGTCCTGCTCGTAGTGGCGCTTGGCCAGTTCCACGATCAGCCGGCCAGCGCTCAGGAACAGCTCCTTGCGGTCCGAGTGCGTCGCCACGATGGTGCCATTACCCGGCAGGGACAGGCCCAGCGCTTCGGTCAGGCAGTTCATCGAGTTTGCCGTGAACATGCCAGAGCAGGAACCGCAGGTCGGGCATGCCGAGCGCTCCACTTCCGCCACCTCCGCATCGGACACCTTGGAATCACCGGCCTTGATCATCGCGTCGATCAGGTCGAGCTTGATGATCTTCTGTTCGTTGTTGACGACCTTGACCACCTTGCCCGCTTCCATCGGACCGCCGGACACGAACACCACCGGAATATTCAGGCGCATCGCAGCCATCAGCATGCCAGGGGTGATCTTGTCGCAGTTCGAGATGCATACCATCGCGTCGGCGCAGTGCGCGTTGACCATGTATTCGACCGAGTCGGCGATCAGGTCGCGCGAGGGCAGCGAGTACAGCATGCCGCCATGGCCCATGGCGATGCCGTCGTCGACGGCGATCGTGTTGAATTCCTTGGCGACGCCGCCGGCCGCTTCGATCTCGCGCGCCACCAGCTGGCCCAGGTCCTTCAGGTGCACGTGGCCTGGAACGAACTGCGTGAACGAATTGACGACGGCCACGATCGGCTTGTCGAAATCGCCGTCCTTCATGCCGGTGGCGCGCCAGAGAGCGCGCGCTCCCGCCATGTTGCGGCCTTGGGTGGTAGTACGTGAACGGTAAGTCGGCATGGGATATCCTCAGAGCAGGCGAACGAATGGGATCATTAGGATGCCTCGCACCCTACGAGTTGTCCAATATATGATTTAACGCCCTGTAAGTCGCTCCGCATATCACAGGACATCGAGTATACTTTTACTTTTGTGAAAGAGAAATTCGGTGGCAAGCAATCAAGACCCGCCGCAAGCGCGCAAAACGCCACGGTTGCCGCCTTTGCCGGCATCACCATCGGCGTCGCCCGAGGACGCAATCGCCAGAAAGCAGGCGCGCGAGCAGAAGGATGCGCTCGTTCGCGGCGTCACTTCCATACACGAGATGCGTGAAGCGATTCGCTGTGTTGCACGCGATCTTCCGATTATTTCCGAAGTACCGCGCATGGGCGTGCTCGACGCCGCCACGTTTCGCGCGCGTGCCGAAAAAGGCTTGCCATTCCTGATCACCGGGGTCGTCAACCGCTGGCCACTCTCCGCCCTCACGCCGCAAACGCTGCGCGAACGCTTCAGCGACCTGCCGGTGCGCGCGAGGGTGGGCGACTATATCAACACGGCATTCGCGCCCGACCGCGCCATGCAGGATATGTCGATGCTTGAATATCTTGACCTTGTCGCTGCGGGCACCCACGATCTGCCTCCTTATTTGGGCAATCTCGAATTACGCGCATTGAACGGCCTCTGTTACTGGCCCGCCTATTTAGGGAAAATGGGACCGCCGCGCTTTTGGCTCGGGCCCGCAGGAACGGTGACGCCGCTGCATTGCGACTACGACGATAATATTTTTGCGCAGATCTGGGGCACCAAACGCATCTTCCTGTCGCCGCCGCACCACGACGAATTCCTGTATCCCCGGGAGGCGAATGCCATCCTGTTCGGCTCTCCGTTCGACCCCGAGGCGCCGGATTTCGAGAGGTTTCCGCTTGCGCGCCAGGCAACGATGATCGAATGCATCGTCAATCCCGGCGACCTTCTGTATGTGCCTGCCGGGTGGTATCACCAGGTTCGCTCGCTGACCTTTTCGCTGTCCTCTAATCGATGGGCCAGGGCTATGCCGCTTGCCTTAGCCGATGATACATCCCTACTGCGCCAGGGATAGTCCGAAACATGCAACTAACTCTGGGGCTATCCTCCCCGCAGCCGCAAGCGGATGAAGGAAATCCCCGCTTAGCTTCTATCCTTGGCACCCGTGCCGACCTTCATTGCTTCAGCTTGATCACCTCAAATCGGTCAACGGCAGGCAGCGAATCGCTCCCCACAGCTTCCACATCTGTTTTGGCGCCAGCAGCATGACGATAAACCACGTACTTCCTGTTGGTCTCTCCAAAGCCATGTGTCGGCACGACAATCAGCGCTTCTCCTGCTCCGAGATATAACCACGCCGGTGGACTTTTCTCTGCAAAGTCCAGACGCTCAATCTTGCCGCTAGCTGGATCGTGAATGAGCACAAAACCCTGCAAAGAATTGGCGGTAAATTCGCCGGAGACGACGAGTGCATGCTGCTTTCTCCCGGCACAGGCGACATGCACATTGGAACCGCGTGAGTCGTCTGGATTACCAAAGAATAGGCCTGTCTTTCCTCCCTGCCGCACGTAATAAATGTGGGTATCTCCGATCTTCGAGTCGCGGACTATGTCGACGCGCCTCCTTATTTTAGTGCCTACATCGCAGGTCAGAACAAGTTCAGATGCGCCTGCCAGAGAGGCCATGAACATCAAGGACAAGCCGACAAGCCTCTTCATTTAACCATCTCCCTAAGAACTTGCATCGATTCCGGGTCGCTTTTCAACTGCTCCCCGGCCGCCTTGATCTTCGTGTAGTAGATGCCGCTCCTCACTCCGCGATAGTCCTTGTATGCCTCGGCGATGGGATCATGCGAGCCATCCGCTGTGCGTTTGTCGATGCGTGCGGCTAAGTAGGCCGTGCCGGTTCGGATGTTCGTGGCCTCGTCAACAAGTTCGGGTCCGTCATGAAACGCATCTGCGTCGCGATATAAATCCGCCTCCGGGCGCCTTTCCTTTAGCGGCTTTTTCAGGGATCATTCTCTTGCGCGCCAGGCATTAATGATCGAGTGTATCGTCAATCCCGGTGATCTTCTGTATGTTCCCGCCGGGTGGTACCATCAGGCTCGCTCGCTGACGTTTTCGCTGTCCTCCAATCGGTGGGCCAAGGCCATGCCTCTTGCATTGAACGACGACTCATCTCGAAACCAGGACGGGCAAGCGACAACGCCGAGGCATTTTCCATCATCGAGTGACACATGCCACGAACTCAACAAACCCTACATTTGCGTTTCGGCGTCCTTGCCGCGATGATCATGTGGTCCGCCGCAGCCACTGCGGCGGAACAGGTAATTGACTGCCCGCCTGAGCTCCCAAGCTCAGCTGTGAAACTGGTCGATATTCCAAAGGGATTTACCGCGCACGTCCCGAGTTCATTCCCATTGATTGGAGCGGGACTGATGTTCGGACCGCCGGCACGTATGGAAACGTCGAAACCCGACATGAGTACGTCTACCCGAGGCAAGGAAGTCGCCAGCTGGAACGACCTCGGAACCATACGCGGCAAATGGATGGCTTGCTACTACGGCGGCGGTCCAGATCTGATCCTTTCGCGGCCCATTGATGATCGGGTGCTCTCGTGCAAGGTCGTGCGAACAAAAAAACGCTTCCAATACCTCATCGATGCGCGCTGCAGTTGGTAGGCGAAGCGCTGTCGTCCTCGCGAACGGGGACCCATACGACGGCTCTGTCAAAGTAGCGTCTACGCTGCCCTACGATCGCATAGCCCCCCGCGTTCGCGAGGGCGACGGTGGTTCCCGTGTCGCTTACCGTCCCTTCCGCCGGCCCCGCTTCTCCCGCTCGCGCTGGCGCAGCACGTCGATCATCACATTGAACGTGCGCGCCAGCCGTCCGATCTCGTCGTTGCTGGTGACCTTGATATTGGCGCGGTCGTAATCGCCTTCCTTGAGCGCGTTGGCCGCTTCGGTCAGGCGCGCGATCGGCCGCACGATACTGCGCGCGAACAGCACCGCCATTACTAGAAACGCCAACCCGACCAGCAGCACGCTGGCCTGCACATTTTCGAACAAGCGCTGAAGTGGAGCCTCGAAGGTGCTGCGCGATTCGGTCACGCCCACCACCCAATCGTGATTGGGCACCGGCGCATAGCCGGCATGCTCCTCGCCGCCGGTGATCGTGGACCGGTAGCTGATGCTGCCCGGCTGGTCCGTCCGCACCAGCGCCCGCGCCAGGTCCGGCATCTGCAGACTGACGATGGGCGAGGTATTGAAGCGCTGGTCCGCCGCAATCCGCGACTGCGCTTCAGCCGACAAGGGCGCCAGGCTGTGGTGCAGGTAGCGCTTGTCGGGATGGTGAATCAGCACGCCATCGCCGTCGACCATGAACGGCGTGCGCCCCGTCCCCGCACTGACCTCCTGCAGCATGTCGGCGAAGCTCGACGCCCTGATGCGCAGCACCACCACGCCGATCACCTTATGCTGTTTGTTGTACACCGGATTGGAGTAGTACATGCCGCGCGTGCGCGTCTTGGTACCGACCAGAATGCCAGTCTTGAAGGGATTGCCCTTCATCGCTTCGCGAAAATACTGGCGGAAGGAGAAGTTGTAGGTCAATACAGCCGGGTCGGTCGACAGCAGCGCCAGTCCGTCCGCATTCATCAGGAAGATCATGTTCACATCCTGATTGGCGCGTATCAGATCGCCCAGCCGGTTCTCGATCGTCTGCTTGCGCTTGGGGTCTGCGTTCTCCAAATAGGCGATGAAGTCGCTGTCGGTCGAAATGAAGGCCGCCAGGTTCTGGCTGTCCTTGATCAGCTGCCCGATGCGCCCCGCCGTGCTCTGCGCCATGCGCTGCAGGTTGCGCAGCTCGCTGGTCGATACCGCCGCCACCGATCCGTTGAAGTTGTACGAGGCCGTGATCAGCATCGGCGCGAGCGCCGCAACCATCATCGCAATCGTCATCTTGACCACCATCGGCCATGACGCGGGCCGCAGCAACGCTTGCCCCAGCTGCAGCGCGCGGCGCTTGAGCAGCTTGGGCGAATCGAGCAGCACGCGCAGACTCTCGCTGCCGAAGCCCGCTTCGTCGTCACCGGCGGTCAAGGCATCCTTGAGCGCGAGGCTGCCCGCGTTCGATGCAAACAACACCTGCGACAATTCTTCCAGCGATTGCGGGCGCGCTTTCGCGTCCAGCTCCAGCGACCAGTCAATCGCGCGCAGGAAGCTGTCGCTGTAGCGCCCTTGCCCGGCCTGCCGCGCCGGCACCATCGGCTCGCTGCCGTCGGCGCGTGCCGGCGCCGGCGGCGGCTTGGTCCCGGTGACCATCCAGTACAGCGTGGCGCCGAGCGCATAAATATCGGTCCACGGCCCCTGCTCGCCCTGGCCATATTGTTCAGGCGGCGCATAGCCCGGCGTAATCACGTCGGCCATGGCACTTGCCGGGCCAACCTTCGCGCGCGCCGCGCCGAAGTCGAGCAGCACCAGGCTGCCGTCGTACTTGCGCACGTAGATGTTGTCGGGCTTGATGTCGCGGTGCATATAGCCCGCCGCGTGCACCGCCGCCAGGCCGTCGAGCAGCGGCTGCAGCAGGATGAGCAGCTCGGCCTCGGGAAGGTCCTTGCGGCCTTCCCACCACTTGCGCAGCGGCTTGCCGCGTTCATATTCCAGCACCATGTACGCGGTGCGATTGGCTTCGAAGAAGCGCGCCACGCGCACGATGTTCGGATGGCGGAAGGTGGCAAGCGTGCGGGCTTCGACAAGGAAGCTGTCGAGCCCACTCTGATACAGGCTGATATCTTCGGGCCAGCATGGCGACACCGATTTGTCGCTGGCGCGCGTGGCCACTTCGGCCGGCAGATACTCCTTGATGGCGACCTTGACGTTCAAATGCACGTCGGTGGCGAGGTAGGTCACGCCGAAGCCGCCCTGCCCCAGCACGGCGTCGATGCGGTACTCGAACAGATTAAAGCCGGGAGCCAGCACCAGCGCGGGGCCGCTGGCCGCGGGCTTGGCCGGCATGGGCCAGTCTGGCTTGGCGATTACCGGCCGTGCGGATGCCGGGGCCAGCACGGTCGAATCGCTATCCGGCGGTACGCTGCGATACAGGACGGTGGAATCGTCCGGCGGCGCACTCCGGTGCAAAACGGTAGAGTCCTCGTTGCGCGCCGCGCGGTAGGCCGCTTCCTGAACCTGGCGCAGGCGCCGTTCGATGGCGACGACCTTCTCCAGTGCGGCGACGCGGCGCGCCAGTGCTGCGGCATCGTTCTGGTCGTCGTGGATGTCGGTGGCGTCCGCCATTTTTTCGCGATATCTATCGATCAAGTTGGAGCGTGCATGCTAGCATGCGGAGTATTCACAAAGGCGAAAAAAAACGAAGCCGATGAGCACCTGCAATCCGCTAACTCCCAGCATCTATCACCGGACGTCGTTCGGTTCGGCCTACGGCATGACCGACGTCGGCCTGGTGCGCAAATCGAACGAGGATAACTTCCTGATCGATGCAGCGCTTGGCCTGATCGCGGTGGCCGATGGCATGGGCGGTCACGAAGGCGGCGAGATCGCCAGCCAATGCGCGCTGACGTCGCTGCGCCTTGCCCTGTCCGCGTCGATGCGGGCCGATACCAAACGCGGCGCCCCAACCGATGCGCTCGACCCGGACGCAACCTGGCACGACCAGCACATGCCCGCCATCATGGCGGTGCACCAGGCGGTCGCCTTCGCCAACGCGCAGGTCTACGCCACCAACCAGAAGAACGCCAACGACGAAGGCGCCGGCATGGGCACCACGCTGACCGGCTTCTGGCAGGCTTCGGCCGGCGCCCCGCTGATCGTTTTCCACGTAGGCGACAGCCGGCTGTACCGCTACCGCAATCGCGAGCTGGCGATTCTGACGCGCGACCAGACCCTGTATCAGCAGGCGCTGGAAGCGGGCGTGTCGGAAGACTTCCCGCCGCGGAACCTGCTGCTGCAGGCGATTGGCCCGTTGGACGACGTGGTGCCCGATGTAAAGGTGTTTGCCGCGCTGCCGGGCGACCTGTACCTGCTGTGCAGCGACGGCCTGTATGGCAATCCGCCGCACGGGTCAATCGCGCAGCTGCTGGCACGCGCCACCGCGCAAACGCTCGACATGTGCTGCTCCGACCTGATCGACCTGGCCAAGGCACACGGCAGCCGCGACAACATCACCGCCGTGCTGGCGCTGTGCGAGACCTAGACAACACTCCAGCCGTTAGCCTGCCAGCTACCGTCGAGCATCGCCGCAAAGCCTCTGGCATCGGGCATGCCGGGGCACACCAGCAGCGACGATGCGACCGCTGGCGAACCCTCGGTCCACCAAAGGCTGTGGCGCTGCAGCAGCACTCCCGCCACTGCCGCACTCATATCCTGCCCCAGCGGCATGCACCAGCGGCTGCCGGGCGCCGGCGCAACTGACGCGCCCGAAAACGCGGGCGCCGCGTCGAACTGCTCGAGCGTAAAGCTGGGGTCGAGCGAGCACCGTGCGAGGTCGTCAAGCGCGTCGTACCAGTCCGCATGCCGATGCAGCATGTCGAGCAGCGGCCCATTCCCCGGCGCCGCGATCATCAAGGGGAAATGACGGCCGACCCGGTCCACGCTGGGCATCATCACCCCGCCCCATCCCTCGGCGTCCAGCACGCCGGGCGCAATCGCAAAGCGCCATACGGGGCTGGTCAGATAGTGCGACAGCCATTCCGGCCCCAGTTGCTGCTTGCTGGCCTGGATGGATTGCTGCAGCCACGCGTCCCACGCCGCCGTCATCTCGGCGGGCAGGCGGCGCGTGACGAAATCGCCGTGGGTGCTGACCTTGCCGAAGTAGCCCGTCACAGCTTATCCATGCAGCGGAATTGTTCGAGCGTCGCGCGGCGGAACGGGTTGACCACGCTGTTGGCGGTCAGTTCCAGCTGTGCCTTGCGGCCGTCGATGTCGAAGGTGACCTTGTATTTTTCTCCCTGCGCGGTCGGCTCCACGACGGCTTTGTCGAGCATGCGGAACCACGCCCATGGGCCGCTGGTGCGCTGGCTCGCGTGGGCGCTGGCCGGCGCCGCATCGAGTTTCACCTCGCCGCTGCCCTTCCCGCTCGGCAGCTGGAAGGAGCTGCCGCTGGCGGCGCCCGGCACGGCGTTGAACACCTGTCCGTCAATGTCGAGCGCAAGCTTGGTGAGTGCTGGATCAACCGCCAGCGCCTTGAGGTCGAAACGCATCGACGCTTGCCGCCCGCCGCCGCCAAAGAAGGCGTCGCGGATGCGCGCCGCGCGCTGGAACTCGTCGAGCGTCGATTGCGGAATGCCGAGCGAGGCGTTGTTGGCCGTGGCACGCCATTTCCACTGCGCGCCACCCATGTCGACGTACTGGCCCAGATTTTTCTGGAAGAAGTCGTCGACCAGCCCGCCGGGCGCGAAGAACTTGCCGAAGTCGTCGGACGTCACGTCCTGCGCCGATCCACGCACGACCGGGTAGCGGCCCGCGACCGCCTGGCGGCAGAACTGGGCCGGTCCTGCGGTCCACAGCGCGTTCAGGCGCTCGCGTTCGCTGCCCGAGGTCAGCCCTGCGCCGCTGCTGTCGATGGTCTTGAGCATTGGGCCGAGCGGCGCCGGTTTGCCGTCGGCTTCGAGTTTGACCTTGGCCAGCGCATCCCCCGGCGGCGGTGGCGCGCCGGTGCGTTTTGCGGCGGCGGCGGCGTCGAGATAGATCGCCACATCCTTGAGCATGGCGAGCGTCTGGTCGATCGGTGCCGGCGACCCGGCGGTCATCTTGTGCAGGTCCTCGAAGTGGGCGTCGACCGGATTGACAGCCTTGGCCTGCGCCGTGGCCGGGGCGGCGGTGCCCATGGCGCTTTCCAGCTTTTGCTTATATGCGTCGAGCTTGCCCTTGACCGCCTGCGTGACCGATGCCAGCGGCGCGGCCTTGGCCGCACCCAGCCTGGTCTCCTTGGCAGCGGCGAGCATGAATTTGCGCAGCGGCGAATCCGCGCCCGACAGCAGGTTGGTGATGCGCGCGCCCTGCTCCAGGTTGCCGAACGAAGTCACCGCGACGTCGGCCAGCAGCTTGTCCCACTGCGCGATGTAGTCGTCGTAGTACAGCTGCAGGACTGCCTGCTTGATCTGGTCGCGATTGGCGGCCACATTGCTGGCTTCCTGCTGCGCCAGGATCCAGCGGTCCTTCTCGACGTCGGAGACGGCTTCTTCGCTCAGTTCGAGGAACTTGCCGTAGCCGGCCACGGAGAAGGTTCCGTCGATACCGCGCGTGATCGGCTCGCCGCTGCGGCGTACGATCACCGACGAGGCGTCGCGTCCACCGGCGGTGGCGGCGCTGAATTCGGGCAGCTTGAGCGCTGCCAGCTGGCGCTTGACGCGGTTGTACACCCGCTGCTCCAGCGGCATGCGCGCCAGCGTCAGACGGGTGTCGCTGACCAGCTGCGTATCCAGTTGGGGCATGGCTTGGCCATCGCGGAAGGTCCACAGCAGCGCCTGTTCGTGCCCGCCGAGCGCGGCCAGCTGGTCGTCGCCCGCATCGGCCAGGTTGCGGTCGTCGATGCCGACCCAGGCCGCCACCGACTCCGCATCGAAGTGGGTGGCGTCGCCCAGCATCAGGTACACGCGCAGCAGTTCGTACAGGTATTCGGCGTTGTTGGCGCTGCTGCGGCGCAGCTGGTCTTCCATGCGCTGCTGGATACGGGGCAGCAGGGTCTCCTGCAGCAGTTTGCGATAGGCGATCTGCGCAGCCTCGCCCAGTTTGTCCCCCTGATACAGGCCGAAGCGCATCAGCAGCGGCGCGCCCTGGTCGCGCTGGGCGTAGCCGCCTGGCAGGTCGCGCGCGGCGTTCAGCACCGGCAGCAGCTGCACGGGCGAGCCTTGCGCCGGCAGTTCGGCCACACGCTTGGAGATGTCGGCGCTCTTCGCGTTCATGTCGGCCACGTAGGCCTGGTTGCGCACATAACTGGTGATCATGCCCGCCCCAAGCAGCACGAACAGCAGACCGACGCCTGCGATGGCGCCCCACTGCAGATAGCGGCGGCGTTTTTCCAGCGTGTGATTCACGCCGGCCAGTTCGGCTTCCGGGAAGATCACTTGCTGCAAAACGTTGGTGAGGAAGTAGCTGCGGCCGGTAGCGCCATTGGGCGCCAGCACCTGGCGGTCCAGGCCGAACGAGGCTGCCATCGCGCTCATCACGCGGTCCAGCGGACTGCCTTCCTGGGTGCCGCTGCTGAAGTAGACGCCGCGCAGCAAGGCTTGCTGGTCATAGCGGTTCGATTCGAATACATCGCTCAGGAAGCCGCCCAGCACCTCGCCGACACCGGCGAACTGCTGCGGGAAGCTGTAGATCAGCGAGCGCTTGTGCGGGTCGCGCTCCTGCTGCATGCGTGCCAGCACGCGCGCCTGCAGCTGCTGTTCCAGCAGGCGGAACTCGTCGGGGAAGGCGGCCAGCGAGGCATCGGTCTGCGCCGCCTCGCCCAGCGGGAAGGTCACGCCCCACACCTGGGCACGCTCTTCGCGGCCAAGGCTGTCGAAATACTCCATGAAGCCGGCCAGCAGGTCGCATTTGGTGACCAGCACATACACGGGAAAGCGCACGCCCAGCTGCTCATGCAGTTCCTTGATGCGTTCGCGGATGGCTTGCGCCTGCGCCTTGCGCCACGCTTCGCTTTCCTGCAGCAGGTCCGACACCGACAGCGCCACGATGACGCCGTTGATCGGACGGCGCTTGCGGTGCTTGCGCAGCATGCCGAGGAAGCCGTTCCAGGCGGCCTTGTCGACGTCGGCGTTGCTGTCCTGCGTCGTGTAGCGCCCTGCCGTATCGAGCAGCACCGCTTCGTCGGTGAACCACCAGTCGCAGTTGCGGGTGCCGCCGACGCCGCCGATGGCGCCTTTTCCCAGGCTCTCGGCCAGCGGGAACTTCAGGCCCGATTGGGTCAGGGCGGTGGTCTTGCCGGTCCCCGGCGCGCCGATGAACATATACCAGGGCAGCTGATACAGTCCGCCCTTCTTGCCGCCGGTCCTGGCCTTGCGCAGGATGGCCATGGCTTCCTGCATGCGCTTGTTCAGCTGCGCCAGTTCGGCCGCGCTTTCCTTTTCACCGGGTGGCGCGGGAGGCGCATCTTCGCCCGCGACGCTTTTCATCAGGCGCGCGTTGGCCAGTTTGGCGGCGATGTAGCGCCATACGAAATACCCCGCCCAGAGCGCGAACAGCAGCCCGATCATGATCCAGCGGACGGTCTCCGATTCGAACGGTGCGCTGCCGTCAAAGGACAGCAGCGGTGCTTCGAACCAGATGATCAGAGAGAGCAGCAGCACGCCCAGCAGCGAGAGCACCGCCGGCTTGATCAACCAGGAAAAAAATTTCTTCATTCGGGTCAAGACTCCGGTGGATTAAGGCGCGACGGCCGGCGTGAGCACGATGATGTCGACGCGGCGGTTGCGCGCGCGGCTGGCGGCGCTGTCGTTGGCGGCCAGCGGCTCGGATTCGCCGCGCCCTTCGACGCTGTAGCGGGTCGGCGGACCGGCGCGTTCGGCCAGCAGCGCGCTCACGGAAGCGGCGCGGGCCTTGGACAATTCGAAGTTCGACGGGAAGCGCGCCGACAGGCCCGGCTTGACGTTGTCGGTATGGCCGACCACCAGCACTTTGCCGGGCGTGGTCCTGAGGGCGTCGCCGATGCGCGTCAGCAGCGGCAGGAAGGCGCCCGACACTTCACCGCTGCCCGAGCTGAATACGCCATCGCCGCGCAAGGTCACGATCGACCGGTCGGCCGTCTCGGTCACGCTCACCAGGCCTTGCGCGATCTCGGGCGCGAGGAAGCCCGCCACCCGTACCGGCGCGGCGACCGGCGCGGCAGGCGCCGGCGCGGCCTGGGTGCGCGGCGGCTTGATCGACAGGAGCTTGGCGAACACCGGATCGGAGGCGTTGCTCAGCCGGTGGCCGAGGAACAGCTGGAGGACGATCAGGATGGCCGCCGCGACGGCGCCCATGATCCATACCGGCACCACGCGCCACAGCGGTTCGCCTTTGCCGCTGGCGCCCTTCCAGTGCACCGACAGGTCGGCCTCGACCGGGCCACGCTGCTGGGCGATCATCTGCTGCAGGCGTTCACGCAGCTGTTCGAGCTGCGAGCGGCCGTTCTCGATGACGCGGTAGCGCCCTTCCAGGCCGAGCGCGAGACACAGGTACATCAGTTCGAGCGCGTAAAGATTGGCCTTGGGGTCCTGGCCCAGCTTCTGCAGGATCAGGAAGAACTTCTCGCCGCCGAAGGCTTCGTTGTGAAAGGCCACCAGCAGGCTGCGGCTGGCCCATACCCCCCCACCGCCCCAGGGCGTCGACGAGATGGTTTCGTCCAGCAGCGTGCACAGGGCGTAGCGCGCCGCGGCGATCGATTCGTGTTCCACGCGGGCGGCCTTGGCCGAGGCTTCGAAGGTCTTGATGGCCGCGATCAGCTGCATGCGCAGCGCTTCGACATCCGGGTGCGAGGCCATGGCGCGCAAGGGCGGCACCAGGCCTAGCAGCGGATTGGCGGCGCGTACCAGCGGATTGAGGCCGTCGCCATGCAGCTGCGCCGGCGCGGCCGGACGGCTTTGATTGACCGTGGTGGCGTCGGGCGACGCCGGCTGGGCCGGGGCGCTGCGCCGCCCGCCGGGAGCGGGAACGAACATGGTGCGGTCCGGGTCCTGCATCGGATTATTGGGATCGGTGCTGCTCACTGTGCGGCCCTCGGTGAATTATTTGCGGATGGCCCAGAACTCCATCTGCAGGCCAGGATATTCGTTCGGAATGTGCATCGCAAAGCCGACGGAGGTCAGCAGCGGCTTCCAGTATTCGCTGTTCTTGTCCAGCTCAAAGTAGGTGAAGCCGGCGTGGAACGGCAGCTGGCGCGGCGCGACCGGCAGCGCGCGCAGGGCGATGCCCGGCAGCTGCAGGTTGACCATGTCGCGGATCTTTTCGACCGAGGCGATCTTGACCATCGCGGGAAAGCCGCTGCGCACCGCTTCGGCGGGCATGTGGGCGTTCACCGCCAGCACAAAAGTCCCCGAGCGCAGCAGCTCGGGATCGGGCACCACCGCCACGCGGATGCCGAACTGGCGCTCTTCCAGCTTGAGCGGGACCGCATGCGCATCGACCACCATCGACAGCGAGGCGCGCACGTCGTCGATCAGCGGCGCGAAACTCTCCGACAGGTGGTCATGGCGATACACCGGGTAGCCGCTGGCGCGCTTGTCCGGACGGCTGAAAGTGGCCAGTTCGCCGGCCAGCTGGGCCAGTTCGGCGTACAGCCGCTCCGGGTGCAGGCCGGTCATGCCGGCCAGGTGGACGAACAATGGCTCGCTGCGGTTGAGCAGCTGGAGCAGGAGGAAGTCGGCGATTTCCGCCGCGCCGGCGGCGCCGGGCTGGCTGAGGCGGCTGGCCAGTGCCTGGCCGCGCTGGCCCAGCAGGCCCACCAGTTCGTCGGCAAAGCTGGACAGGCGCGGCGCCACGCGGAAGTCCAGGCACGGCGGGCAGTAGCTCGTGTCGAGCACGACCCGGTTGTCGGGGCGCCGTTCGATCACGCGGGCGATGCCCAGCGTGGTGTAGGCGTTGGCGACGTCGGTGTCGAGCGCGATGCGCAGGCGCAGGCTGCCGACCTGCATCAGGGCGCTGTTGTCCAGGCCATTGCTGTCCATCGCTTCGTATTCGACCGGGCGATGGCGCGCGAAGTTGTCCGGCTTGGGGTCGTCGCTGGTTTCGGCGATGCCCATGCGGCGCAGCGGCAGCGCCAGCACGATCAGCGCGTCGCGCGCGTCTTCGGGAATGTTGAGCGGCTCGGGCAGCGCGTCGTCCTGCGGCAGATTGAGCGTGGTGCCGTCGGGGAGCACGGCAGTGCAGGCGAGCAGCGCCAGCTTGCCCTGTGCGAGCAGCTGTTCGTCGATCAGCAGCCGGGAAAAACCCCAGGCATAGGCGCGCACGCCGGAGACGCGCGTCTCGATCGTGCTGTGCAGGTAGCGATCATGCTGCTGCAGGTGCTGGGGCTGCAGCAGCATGCCCTCAGACCAGACCACTTTACTATTCCAAGACATCGTGCCCCGCCAGGTTAGAAAATCGGTGTGTCAGCGCCGCGCTTGGCGCAGCCGTTGTATCTGTTCTTCGTACGCGACGCCGAAGGCTTCGCCGAACAGGCGCTGGAAATCGTCGTCCGCTTCGCTGGCCATCCGCGTGTACAGCTCGAGCATGCGGTCCCACATCTTGGCCTTGCGGTTGGCCGCCAGCAGCTTGTCCATCACGGTCGGCTCCTGCAGGCGCGCTTCGATGGCCTGGGGATCAAAGCGTTTGAGCACCCCGCTCAATGCGGCGCGCATGCCGGCCATGATCGCCAGCTCGTGCGCCTTGAGGTCGTCGAAGGCGTTGGCGAAGGCGCGCTGCGGCGCCATGTAGCCGGGCATGGCGCCGGTCATCATTTGCATCAGCGCGCTGTCGGCATCCGGGAAGAACTTGAGCGGGTTATTGGCCTGCGATGAAATCATGGTCATGTCCAGGCGGCTTTCGCGCTTGGTCATGGCGCGCGCCATCAGCACGCTCATGGTGCCGCTGGTGGCTTCGCGCAGCATGGCGCCGGCCAGTTCCGCGATCTCCTCGGCGCTGCGCCGCGTGTTCAGGTCGTCCAGTCCCATGCCGCGCATGAGCGCCTGGATCACCGGATCGTCAATGGCGGCGGCCGCCGCGCGCGGGGCCGGCTTCGGTGCCGGTGCCGGTGCGGGAGGTGGCGGCGGTTCCTGGGCGCGCAGCATCACCGTCGGCGCTTCCTCCGGCACGGGTGCAGGCGGCGCTGGTGGCGGTGGCGGCGCCACGTTGACGCGCGGCGGCAGGAAGTCGGCCAGCGGATCGTAATCGTCGGGGATGGCCATCGATGGGGCGGCGGGGCGCGGCATCGGGAACGGCGCGATCTCGGGCGACACGTGGTCGCTCTCGGCGCCGCGGTAGGCCGGCGTGCTTGGCGCCGGCGCGGGCGGCGCGCCGAACAGGTTCAGGCCGAGCGGGTCGAAACTCGGGCTGAGCGGATCGCCGCCCACGTCCAGGATGCTGGCGCCGGCGAGCGAATCGTCGATATTGACCGGCAGCGCGGGCCTCGGCGCGCTGGCCGCCGGAGGGGCCTGCAGCGGCGACGGCGGCAGCACCGGCGCCGCCGCTTCGGCTTCGACGCTGGCGACCAGCAGGTAGTCGCCGAGGGCGATCCGGTCGCCATCGGCCAGCTGGACACTGCGTCCCGCGCCGACCGGCCGGTCGTTGACCAGGCTGGGATTGCTGCCCACGTCGAGCAGGAAGTAGCCGCCATCGCGGTACTCGATGCGCGCGTGCACGCGCGAGATGTACTTGCTGGGATCGTCGAGCACCAGGTCGTTGCCGACCGCGCGCCCCAAGGCTCCGCCCAGCCGGTCGAAGCGCTTGTACAGCGGCTGCGGCAAGGCGTCGTTGCGGTACGTGTGAACGCTCAGAGTGATTGGCATCGGGGTCCTACCGGCCCGCGAATTTGCAGGCTCAGGTGAAGGCAATTATAACGTCGCATGTGGGTAAATCCAAGATTGATCACAGGGCGCCGACCTCTTTCAGGAACCGCGCGCGGTCCTGTTCATCGGGCAGATTTTCGGCCAGCAGGCGATAGAATTCGGCGCGGCTGCTGGTCATCTTGGAGGCGCGCTTGACCATCACCTTGGCGATCGGCCCGATGTACGCGGCCAGCTTGTCCTGCGCCGCCTCCATCAGTTCGGGACCGAGCTGCAGCAGCGTGGGCGAGCCGGACATCTGGGTCAGCTGGGTCGCGGGCGCGCCGGTGGCGCCGCTGCGCAGGCCGGTCGTGACCAGGGTGGACAGGCCGTGCTTCTTCTTGATCTCCTTGACGCTGTCCTGGAACTGGGCGCGGCCCTGGTCCGAGCTGATATGCGGCAGCAGCCGCAGCACCAGGTCGTCCAGGTCGAGCGCCTCCTTGGCGGCGTTCTTGATCACCAGCTTGGCTACCGGGCCGATCTGGGTCGACAGGGCGGTCTGCAGCTCGGGCGCGAGTTCGAGCAGCCAGGCCGGCGCGCTGGCAGTCAGGGCGCTGACGGCGCCGGTCGATACCGCCGACTGCGCCGTTTGCTGGCCCGGCCGCACCGGCTCGACCGCGCGCGCAGGGCGCTGGAAGGCCAGCACGGTGCGTTCGTTGTCTTCCTCGGTCATCGGCAGGCCGCCGTTGTGCTGCAGATGCGCGTCGCTGAGCGCTTCCAGCATCGCCGTGGCATTCGGGTAGCGGTCCTCGGCACGCTTGGCCATCGCCTTTTGCACCACCGCGTCGAAGGCGGGATGCAGGCTGGCCTGGCGCGCGCTCGGATTGAGCGGGGTCTCGTTGATAATCTGATGCATGACGGCCGACGCCGCGCCGCTGAACGGGCGCACGCCGGTGAGCATCTGGTACAGCACGATGCCGACCGCGAACAGGTCGGAGCGGCCGTCGACGCTGTCGCCGCGGAACTGCTCGGGCGACATGTAGCTCGGCGTGCCGATCACCGCGCCCACCTGGGTCAGGGTGGACGATTCGATCTTGGCGATGCCGAAGTCGGTGATCTTGACCTGGGCGTCGCCGGTGATGAGGATGTTGGCCGGCTTGATATCGCGGTGGACCACGCCGCGCGCGTGCGCATAGTCGAGCGCGCGCAGCAGCTGCGCGGTGCAGGCGATGGCGGCGTTCAGGTCCATCGGCACGTCCTTGACCAGGAAGCCGTTCAGCGGCGTGCCGTCCACGTACTCCATGGCGATGTAGGTGGTGTCTTCGAGCTCGCCGAAATCGTACACGGCCACGATATTCGGATGCACCAGCCGCCCGGAAGCCTGGGCTTCATTCTTGAAGCGCGCCACCAGTTCGGTTTCCTGCAGGCCGTCGAGCAGCTCGCGCCGGATGGTCTTGAGCGCCACCACGCGCGCGATGTTGGCGTCGTACGCCTTGTACACCACGCCCATGGCGCCCGTGCCGAGCACGCCATCGATGCGGTATTTGCCGATTTTCTCGATCATCTGGATTTATTCTTCCAGCATTTTCAAGGCGCTCGCCAGGCTGGTGCGCATGCGGTTGAACGAGCGTCCCAGCGCGCTGATTTCATCGCTGCCGTCGGTATTGATGTCGGCCGCTTCGAACTTGCCCATGCTGACCTGGTCGGCAATCTCGGCCAGGCTCTTGATGCGGCGCGTGACGAACATGTGCACCATCACGTTCAGGGCGATGAACACCAGCAGGAACACGCCGAACAGGGAATACATGAAGGTCTTGAAGATATCGTTGGCGCGCTGCAGCGGCACGGCCATCGGGACCGAAATGACCTGGGCGCCGACGATTTCGTTGAGCTTCCAGCCGAAGCCGTTGTTGGCGCCGTAGATATCCACCATGGTTTTCGGCGCTTCGGCGGCGGTGCTGTGGCAGGCCAGGCAGGCCGGGTCCTTGATCTGCAGCGGCCGCGCGATGTACAGGCTGCGCCCCGTCGGCGTATCGCGCTCGCCGGAGAATTCCTTCATGTCGGCCTGCTGGCGCAGCTTCTGCACGATGTCGACTTCCCAGTCGGACGCCTTGTCGCGCAGGTTGGTCGGGTTCAGCGTGGCTTCCTTGTACGAGAAATCGGGGTAGGACTTGAGGATCACGTTGAGGTTCTCCACCGCCGAATACGAGGGCACCGACTGCGGATGGAACTCGAATTTCATCTGGTTCTTCAGCAGCGGCGCAATCTGGCCGGCGGTGTAGCCGCGCACGCTCTTGGCCGCCTCCAGCAGCAGGCGGGCGTTCTGCAGCGTCTCTTCGCGCGCACTCTTCTTGAGCAGATTGTCGGCCACTACCCCGGCGGCGATAAAGCCGACCGCGAAAATCGACACGAACACCAGATTGAATTTGGCGGCGATCGAAAGCTTCATGTGTTTCTCCTACTGGATGTGAATGTGGGTACTGACCGGGGCATCAGTAGATGGTGGAACCGCCGGCGGCCGGGGGCGTGGCCGGATGCAGCACGGCCTTCCACTCGCCGCTCTGGCCCAGCGCCTGGTCGAGCTGCCTGCGGAAGGCCGGATCGGCCAGACGCACCTTGAAACGGCGGACGAAATTCTTGCGCACCGGGAGGCTGGCCGCCAGCCAGTCGCCCACGTCGGCAAAGTCGACATCGCGTTCCTTCACGGGCGCCACCTTGCCGGCCTTGGGCACGGGCGGCGCCAGTTCGAGGCGGTCGCGGAACGCGCCCGGCATGTCGGCGATGAATTCGCGCGTCGGGCGGCCCGCCACCGGCTGCGGCTTGGCCGGATCGATGGCGGCAAACTGCTCGGAGGCCAGCTTGAGCGGCGCGCCGGCCTTGCCCTTCTCGTCGATCTTCGCGACCTGCTGGGCGCCCTCCTCGGCAAACATGGCGTCCTTGCCCGGCTTGCGCTGCACGATGGTCGCGCCCGTGGGCAGGGTTACTTCCATGGCCGGCGTGACCACCAGCGCGCGCTTGGGTGTACCGGCCGACAGTTTGATCCAGCCCTGCAGCACGGCCAGCTCGGTGGCAGTCCTGTCGTCGGTGGCCAGGCTGATCACGTACACGCGGGTCTGCGGTCCGAGCGCCACAATGGCGTACTTGCCCGCCTCGATGTGGGCGCCGCCCGCACCGGTTTCGATGATGTCGTCTTTTTGCACCGCCGTGCCGTTGATACCCTTGAAGACGGCGGCGCCGCGGATCAGGCGCACCGGCTGCTCGGCCATGGTCAAGGTGGCCTGTGCCTGCGCCAGCGCGCAGGCGCCGCCCAGCAGCATGTATGCGAATGTGAAGCGTGAAAGCATGTTCATCTCAATTGATCTTGACCAGGGCGCCTTCGATGGTCATCACCGCGCCGGCCTTGATCGCCATGGTGGCGCCGGCCTTGATCTCGGTGCCGGCGCTCGATTCGACCGCGATCTCGGTCGACTTGATCGTGATCTTGGCGGACTCGATCTTGATGCTGCTGCCGCCCACTTTCAGCTCGATCGAGGTACCGGCCTCGATGACGATGGTCTTGCCCACGTCGACCTTCTGGTCGCCGTCGATCTTGACGGTCTGGTTGTTGGTGACGGTGCGCGTCTCGTCGTTCTTGACGGTGGTGGTCAGGTCGTGGTCGATCGCAACCGTCTGGTCGTTGGTGACGTGGACCTTGCGGTCGTTGCCGACATCGAGGCTCTGGTCGTTGCAGATGGCGATGGTCTGGTCGCCCTTGTCCTTCTTTTCGAAACCGACCTTGAGCGTGTCGTTGTTCTTGACGACGCGGTTGTAGTCTTTCTCGGCCTGCACGTAAATCTCTTCGGCGTCCTTCTTGTCCTCGAAGCGCAGCTCGTTGTAGCCGCCGCCACCTTTGGAGGTGTTCGACATGATGGTCGACTTGGTCTGCTCGCCCGGCAGGGCGTACGGCGGCATGGCGTCGCTGTTGTACACGCAGCCGGTGACCAGCGGCTGGTCCGGGTCGCCTTCCAGGAAGCTGACCACCACTTCCATGCCGATGCGCGGCACGAACATCATGCCCCATCCCTTGCCGGCCCAGCCCTGCTGCACGCGCACCCAGCACGAGCTTTTCTCGTCGGTCTTGCCGTCGCGGTCCCAATGGAACTGCACCTTGATGCGGCCGTATTTGTCGGTCCAGATCTCCTCGCCCGCCTTGCCGACCACCATGGCGGTCTGAGGTCCCTGCACGAATGGCTTGCGCATGATGCGCGCGGCGCGGTAGCTGTGCTCCTTGCCGACCGCCGTGAAGGTGCAGTGGAACTGGGTGCCCGCAGCGGCGCCGCCACTGCTGTAGTCGACCCCGGTGATCTCGGTATCGGCGGCGGTGACGAGGAATTCGCGGTTCTGGTCTTCGCGCGGATGGCCGCTCAGCGTGAACAGCGCGCCGGTGGTGATGCCGCGCGCGGTGCCGTAGGCGTTGATCTGTTCGCCCTGCCCGTGCAGCGCTTCCATGCGCGCGCGCGCGAAGCCATTGCCGTCGGCGGCGACCCGGTACAGGCCGGGATAGTCATAGTGCTCGAAACTCTGCTGGCCGAACGGCGCCGCGATGGTCGCCTTGACCAGCAGGCCGCCGGTGGTGCTGGCCGAGGCCTTCTCGAAATCGAAGTCGTTCAGGGCGAATACGCTGGGCTGGATCGTGCCGCTCGGCTCGAATCGCTGCACCGCTTCTTCCAGCGCGTCGCGCTTGTTGTTCCCGTCGCGGAACTGCAGGCTGGCGTAGCCGTCGGCGGCGGCATGGGCGCCGTAACTGTCGGCCAGCACCACCGTGTGGGCGCCGTCCTGGTGGCTGAAATAAAAGTAGATGCCCTCTTCTTCCAGCAGGCGGCAGACAAACTCGAAGTCGCTCTCGCGGTACTGCACGCAGTAGGGGCGCGCCGCCGGGGTGCCGGACAGGGACCCGGCATCGAGCGAGATCAGGCCGCCGTAGGCTGCATCGGCACACACCGCCTTGACGATGTCGAGGGCAGTCTTGTCCTGGAAGATGCGGCAGTTGGTCGAGCGGGTCAGCAGCCACAAGGCCGGGTGCACCACGGCTTCGTAACTGGCCTGGCCCTCGGCCCAGCCCTTGTAGGCAAAACGGGTCACGAGACCGTGAAAATAGCGGGTGCCGCCCTCGGGCAGGTCCACGCTGACCGTCAGCTCGGTGCCGAGGACGTCGGCGATTTTGATGTCGCCCTTGTCCGAGGCCATCTCAAGGCGAAATTCCGCCAGGCGCCCCAGCGCCTCGCGGCAGTGCATGCGCTTGAACAGCAGCACGTCGTCGCCGAGGGCGGTCTTGACTGAAACATCGCGGTTGGTTTGGGTGGCCAGCATGGGTACTCGAAGCTTAAGGAATTTGGGTCTTGACGGTGCCGGAATTGCTGAAGGCGATCACGCCTCCCCAGTTGCACATGCACTTGGACACATTGTCCAGCGCCGGCATATTGGCGATCAGTACCGTCGGCGCGCCCGGCACCCACGGCGCGCTGGTGGCGGGCACGCAGGGCATCGGGGTCAGCACGCCGAGCGCGGCGGCGGTCGCCGCGGCGACCGTCGGATTGGCCGGCGAATTGCACATCGCAAAGGGCATGATGTTGACCAGCGGGATGTGGTCCATGATGTTGGCAGCGGGCGGACCTTCGCACAACACCTTGTTCTTCGGCAGAACCACCAGCGACGACGGCGCCGCACCAAAAGTGCAGGTCATCATCGCTCCCATCGAAACCTGATTTGGCATGGTTCATCCTTTGCTGCGCCGTATACGACGTTCTCTGCCAGTATGGCCGATGCAATACGTTTGTGCAATATTCGACCAGCGCCGCCCTTCAGCCCTTCTTGAAGAACGTGTACGAAAATTTGGCGCCGTCGCCAGCGTTCTTGGCGATCCTGCGTGCATTGCACAACTGTTTGAGGTCGTCGATAAACTCGCTCTTGTTCTTATATTTGAACAAGCCGCCATTCGGGTCCATGATGAGATACCGTTCGCCGCTAAACACGCCGCCTTCATTGACGCCGACGCCGATCGCGTGATGCCATACGCTCAGATAGCCAGCCCAGGTCACGCCGGTCGGAAACAGTCCGGACAGCTCGTCGACCGTGCACTCGCCTGAGCCGGCGCGCGACAAGCCGTGCGGGTGGATGCCGTCAAGCTTGTCGATACTGCCGACATTGCCTTTGAAGTCCTTCATGTAGGCGCCCTGGAACCGCAGCACATTCTTGAAGTAGGCCTCGAATCCGGTGACGTTGACCGCGTCGTCGCGCCGATGGCAAAAGCCCACCATCCAGGCCACGACGATCCCGCAACAGATTCCATGCTTGCGATCCTTCATGGATGCCGCTCCGGGCGCGCCCAGGCGGTACTGGACATCGGTGTCGACGCCGCCATCGCCGCCAGGCGCGTTGTTCAAATGACGCACGACCGCACTTTTGTACGCCTTGGCAAAGAGACTAGCGCCGTATAAATTGACTGGCATATATTCCTCCGAAAAGTTAAAGATGAAACAACCGGCAACCGTGAGTGGCCGACTGATCGGCCACGTTGCTCTACATTAAGTATCGGAATTCCCCGCCGGCCACATCGACATGGACGCGCTCGACTTGGCCGCCTTCCATCATGCGCGTCAGGAATGTACGGCTGATATCGGGCAGCATGGTGTTGGTCAGGATGGCATCGATCATGCGCCCGCCCGACTCGCCCTCGGTGCAGCGCGACACCACCAGCTTGACCACGTCGTCGCCGTATTCGAACGGGATCTTGTAGCGCGCTTCCACGCGCTTCTTGATGCGGTTCAGCTGCAGCTTGACGATCTGGCCCAGCATCTCGTCCGACAGCGGGTAGTACGGAATCGTCACCAGGCGGCCCAGCAGCGCCGGCGGGAACACCTTCAGCAGCGGCGCGCGCAAGGCCTTGGCCATGCCTTCCGGGTCGGGCATCAGGTCCGGGTCCTTGCACAGGCCGGCGATCAGGTCGGTGCCGGCGTTGGTGGTCAGGATGATCAGGGTGTTCTTGAAGTCGATGAAGCGCCCTTCCCCGTCTTCCATGAAGCCCTTGTCGAACACCTGGAAGAACATCTCGTGCACGTCCGGGTGGGCCTTCTCGACTTCATCGAGCAGCACCACCGAATACGGCTTGCGGCGCACCGCTTCGGTCAGCACGCCGCCTTCGCCATAGCCCACGTAGCCGGGCGGCGCGCCCTTCAGGGTCGACACGGTGTGCGCTTCCTGGTACTCGCTCATGTTGATGGTGATGAGATTCTGCTCGCCGCCGTACAGCGCTTCGGCCAGCGCCAGCGCGGTTTCGGTCTTGCCCACGCCCGAGGTACCGGCCAGCATGAACACGCCAATCGGTTTACTCGGATTGTCCAGCCCCGCGCGCGAAGTCTGGATGCGCTTGGCGATCATCTCCATGGCGTGGTCCTGGCCGATCACGCGCTGGCTCAGGGTGGAGGCGATGTTGAGGATGGTCTCCATCTCGTTCTTGGCCATGCGTCCGACCGGAATGCCGGTCCAGTCGCCCACCACGGCGGCCACGGCCTGGTAGTCCACGGTCGGCAGGATCAGCGGGTTCTCGCCCTGCAGGGCGCTGAGCTGTTCCTGCACCGCCTTCAGCTGCTCCTTCAGGGCGGCGCGTTCCTGTTCGTTGTCGGCCGGCGCCTCGGCCTCGGCCGCGCTTTCGAGCTTGCTGCCGGTGCCTTCGACCGGGTGGGCGCCATCGCGCAGGCGCTCGCGCAGCGACAGCAGCTGGTCGACCAGCGCGCGCTCCTCGTTCCAGCGCTGTTCCAGCCCGGCCAGGCGGGCCTGCTCTTCTTCCAGCAGGGCGGCCGCGTCGGCGCCGCGCTTGGCGGTATCGATGCCGATCGCGCCTTCGCGCTTGATGATCTCCAGTTCGGTGTTGAGCGCTTCGATGCGCTTGCGGCTGTCGTCCACTTCGGCCGGGGTGGCGTGCAGGCTGACGGCCACGCGGGCGCAGGCGGTGTCGATCAGGCTGACCGATTTGTCGGGCAGCTGGCGCGCCGGAATGTAGCGGTGCGACAGGCGCACGGCCGCTTCCAGCGCTTCGTCGAGGATCTGCACCTTGTGGTGTTTTTCCATGGTCGAGGCGACCCCGCGCATCATCAGGATGGCGCGCTGCTCGCTCGGCTCGTCGACCTGGATGCTCTGGAAGCGGCGCGTGAGCGCGGGATCTTTTTCGATGTGCTTCTTGTATTCGGCGAAGGTGGTGGCGCCGATGGTGCGCAGGGTGCCGCGCGCCAGCGCCGGCTTGAGCAGGTTGGCCGCGTCGCCGGTACCGGCCGCGCCGCCGGCGCCGACCAGGGTGTGGGTCTCGTCGATGAACAGGATGATCGGCTTCTGGCTGGCCTGCACTTCATCGATCACCGAGCGCAGGCGCTGTTCGAATTCGCCCTTCATGCTGGCGCCGGCCTGCAGCAGGCCCACGTCCAGCGTCAGCAGCTGGACTTCCTTGAGCGACGGCGGCACGTCGCCGCGCGCGATGCGCTGGGCGAAGCCTTCGACCACGGCGGTCTTGCCGACGCCGGCCTCGCCGATCATGATCGGGTTGTTCTGGCGCCGCCGCATGAGGATGTCGACCATCTGGCGGATTTCGTCGTCGCGCCCGACGATCGGGTCCATCTTGCCGCTTCTGGCCTGCTCGGTCAGGTCGACCGTGAATTTTTTCAGCGCTTCCTGCTTGCCCATGGCGGCCGGCGCGACCGCGCCCGACTCTTCGCCCGGCGCGGCGGCCTGGAAGCCGTCGCTGGCGGAGAGCTTCGCTTCGGGAGAATCCTTGAGCAGCGCGGCAAAGCGCTCGGACAGGTCGTCGGCCTTGACCCGTTCGAACTGGCGGCTCATCGCGTACAGCGCATTGCGCAGATTGGCCGTCTTGAGCATGCCGAACAGCAGATGGCCGCTGCGCACCTGCGCTTCGCCGAACATCAAGGTGCCGTACACCCAGGCGCGTTCGACCGTCTCTTCCAGTTGCGAGGACAGGTCGGTGACCGAGGTGGCGCCGCGCGGCAGCCGGTCCAGCGCGGCCGTCAGGTCGCGCGCCAGCACCGCGCCGTCGAGCTCATAGTGGCGGATGATGCGGTGCAGGTCGGAGTCCTGCAGCTGCAGGATCTGGTGCGTCCAGTGGATCATCTCGACGTAGGGGTTGCCGCGCAGCTTGCAGAACACCGTGCTGCTTTCGATCGCGCGGTAGCACACCGCATTGAGTTTTCCAAACAGGGCTACACGACTGATTTCGGCCATGATCGTTCTTTCGGGTGAGTCAGCCGGCGACGGCTGTCGGGTTAATCAATAGTTGATCGGGATTGCGTTGGGCGGGAACACTGGAGAGATACGTGGTCCAGCCGAGTTTCATGCCACCGAGCTTGCAGGCGGGGACTTGCTGCCGCTTGAGGACCAGGCGCACGTCCCAGTCGAGCACCGTACCGGCGTAGTTGCGTACCCAGGCCACCAGGCGCCGCATGCTGGCGCCGCCGGGCAGCAGGCGCTGGTAGTCGGCGTAGTCGAGCGGGCCGATGACGATGCGGAATTTGTGCTGGCAGTCCCACACCTTCTTGCCCAGCACGGCGCCGGTACCGAGACGGTTGCCGTTGTCGAACATGCCGATGCGGGTCTGGCCCTCCGGCGGGATGCGCATCCAGTGGCCCACGAACTGCTCGACCTCGACCGGCAGCTTGAAGTAGGCGCGCAGGATCGTCACCAGGCCGGCGGCCGGGCGCTTCTGGTTGGCCAGCAGGCCGGCGAAGTGCAGTTTGGCGAAGTCGCCGATCTCGTCGCGCTCGCGCAGGGCCGGGGTGCCGATGCCGAACAGGCTGCCGACATAGTCGGCGAAGCGGTCGGTTTCGGGCCGGTCCAGGCTGATGGTCGGTTCGGCGCTGGCGCGGGCGCGGTAAAACAGCGACACCATGCGGTGATGGAATACGTCGAGGAAGGCGACCATGGTGTGGTCGTTGTTGTTGCGCGCCCGTTCGCGCGCATACTCGGTCAGGTGCAGCGGCATGGGGCCGTTGGCGCCCAGGAGGCCAATGAAATTGACCGCCAGGCGTGCGCGCGCGCTGGCGCTGGCCGGGGCGAAACTGCGCAGCGCGCCCGGCTCGAAGCCAAGCGAGGGTTCCTGGCCGAAGCGCACCGCATCGTCGCGCGGGCGCAGCGAGGTGCCGATGCGCGGCTTGTCGGGATGGGCGTTTTCCAGCAGCCGCAGGGCCTGGAAAAAATCCATGGCCGCGGCCCGTTCGGCCAGCTGGCGCTCGACCTCTACAGGATCGCGCATGCGCCTCCCCTTGCCGGCCAGCGCATGATGTCGCCGCGTCCGACGGTGCGGATCACGGTTTCGGTGAAGGCGTTGATGCCCACGTACTGGCTGAAGAAGTGGCTCAGCACCGCGCCCAGCAGAAACGCGCCGGCGCCTTCGAAGGCGGCGTCGTCCATCGTCACCGTGATTTCCAGGCCGCGCCCGAAGGTGATCGGGCCGGGCGTGGGCATGCGCCGGGTGATCGGCCTGGATGCGACCGAGCGCACACCTTGCACCTGGCGCTGGGAGTTGATGTCGAGCGGGTGGCAGTACAGCGCCAGCAGTTCGCGCAAGGCGTGCGCGCCCTGCTCCGGATCGGTGTCGGCCAGCGACAGGTAATTGAGCGAGAGCTGGTTGATCAGGCGCCAGGCCATGCTGCCCTCGGCGAACGAGGGAAACGGCTGGCTGGGACCGGCCAGCGCGCGCACCGACAGCACGGGGCCGCCGTCGTCGAGAATGAAGTCGGTCTTGCCGACGCCGAGCGGCATCGACAGCGGCAGGTCGCGGTTGGTGCACCAGACGGTCAGGCCGAGCTGGCGCAGGCTGTGGCGGTAAGGCGCTTCGGCCGCGTCGACGATGCTGATGAAGGTTTCACTGCCGACGTAGGACGAGCGCGGGCCACGCTGGCGCTGGCGCTGCGACAGCACGCGCGGCTCGCGGCGGATCTGGTAGAAGGCTTGCTGCGGGGCGCTGGCGCCCAGGTCGTTGGCGCTGTAGAGCGGATGAAAGGCCTGCTCGGCATCGGCGCCGCTGCCATAGCCGGTCACGCTGGCGACCTGGTGCACCTCGAAGTCCATGGGCCGGGTGCGGTCCACCAGCACGTGGTACTCGTGCTGCTCGCCGGACAGGTTGATGCGGTCGGCACGGCGCTCGAACAGGTTGACGGCGGGAGTGCAGTTGAGGGCGAAGTTGGAGGCGTCGAGGGTTTGCTCGAGGCGCGCGTCGCCGCGCCCGAGCAGCACGATGATGTCGATCTCGCGCTCGGCGCAGGCGCGCACCGCCGGACCCAGGCCGGCGATGTCGATGAACAGGAAGCGCTGGGCAAAAGCGAAGTATTCCTGCAGCAGGCGGTAGCCCTGGAAGCTGCGCTGGCCGCTCGGCAGCAGCGCGTCTTCCTCGGCAAACCCGCGCGGCTGAACGGCGCTTTTGGGCAGCAGCCGGTGCCACGCGGCCGGGCGCGCGCCGGGCAGCACCAGCACGCCTTCGGCCGCGCCCAGCAGTTTTTCGTACACCTGGCCCGGCAGGTCGTCGCCGCCGCGCAGGTTGAGGGTGAGCCGGTCCAGCGCCAGGCTGCTGAACGGCGCGCCATTGGTGGTGCGCAGGCGCAGGCGCAGCCCGGCCTTGACGTTGGGCGGCAGGCGCGCATCGACGCCGGCGATGCTGCCGCTGTGGGTGAAGAACTTGGCGTCGGCAAGTTCCACCGGCCACAGGGTGGTGGCGTGCGCGGTGCGGTATTCGCAGGCGGTCGTTTCGTCCTTGCCCAGCACGCTGCGCATGGCGCTGCCGCGCGCGATCTGAAAGCCGGCGTTCAGGGCCGGGTTGCTCAGGTCGGGCTGCAGCTGCACCACCGTCATCGATGGCGTGGGCGCCAGCAGATGCGGATAGACCAGTTCCGACAGGTGCTGGGTGAAGCGCGGGAATTCGGCGTCGATCTTCATCTGCACGCGCGCGGCCATGAAGGAAAAGCCTTCGAGCAGGCGTTCCACGTACGGGTCGGCGCAATCGAAGCCTTCCAGGCCGAGGCGGCCGGCGATCTTCGGGTACTGGGCGGCGAATTCGCCGCCCGTCTCGCGCAGGTGCTGCAGCTCCTGGCTGTAATAGCGGAGGAAACGGGGATTGGTCATGCGCGCTTGCCGGCCGAATCGGTCAGGCTGATGTGGGCGATATCCAGATCGAGCTCGGTTTTCAGGTAGAGGCGTTCCGGATACGGCTGCGCCCACATGTCGGCTTCGATCTCGAACATGATCTTGGTGATGCTGTCGGCGGGGATCGCCTTGACCGACACCGAGGAGCGGATCAGGCGCGGCTCGAAGTCCCAGATCGCCTGGCGGATGGCGCGTTCGAGATCGCCCGTGTTCATGCCGGCCAGCGAGGCGCCGGACATGTCGGGCATGCCGTAGTTGATCACGGAGTTGGCCAGGTGCGGCAGGCGCAGGGTGTCGCTGACCGAGAACAGATTGGTGGTGTTGAGCAGCCAGGCCAGGTCGCGCAGCACGCCTTCGCGCAGCGTGCGTACCGACAGCACGCGGCGGTCGCGCGCTTCCACGTTCAGCTCCGGTTCATGGTCGGTCAGGCGGTCCAGCAGCGATGGCTGCAGGCGCTCGCGCGGCGCCAGTTCAGCCATGGTCGAATTCGATCAGGCGCGCGTCCATCAGCGCGTAGTCGGCACTGTCGCTGGCGAACATGCGCTGGCCCAGGCCGGCTTCGCCGTTCCAGTCGGTGCGGCGCGCCAGCTTGAGCGCGTCGTCGCCGGCTTCCAGGGTGCCGCTGTAGCGGG
Source organism: uncultured Oxalobacteraceae bacterium (assembly GCA_946480015.1). The sequence continues at coordinate 29,411 of CAMLIL010000007.1, forward strand.
TCGGGATCAGCCCGACGGTCTGGGCGCCGTTGGTGAAGGTGAAGCTGGCCGCGGTCCAGACCGCGTCGCGCAGGTCGGTGGGCGGGTCGATCTCGATGCGCGCGATGCGCATGAAGGGAATCCAGAAATAGCGGCCGTTGATGATGGCTTCCAGCACCGGGCCGAGACGCTGGTCGGCGTCGGCCAGCCACTCGAAGCTCTGGCCGTCGATGCTGCCGGGCGAGGCCGGAGCCTGCTCGAAAGCCTGGGCGCGCAAGGCCGCGGCCTGGGGCGAGGCGGCGTCGAACTTGAGCGCTTCGACCAGCTGGCCGAGCCAGTCCTGCGGTTCGCCGAAGATCAGGGGCGCGCGCTTGCCGGCGAAAATGTCGGCGCGCAGCGCTTCGCACTGGATCGCTTCGCGGTAGGTCTGCACCATCGGCAGGGCGGCGGCGTCAAGCTCGCCGGCCACATTCAACTGGGTCAGGGCGCGGTTCCACTGGCCTTGCACGGCCAGCAGCTGGAACAGGAATACGCGCAGCTTGGGGTTGGAGGCATCCTTGCGGACATCGTCCTGCAAGGCCTTGAGGGCGGCGTCGAGCTGGCCTTCCTTGATGAACTGTTGCGCTGCCATGGGTACCCCAAACGAAAATTGGTAAAGCGGGACAGGCCGCCGGACGGGCCGGCGGCCGCGGGGAATTTAGCGCGACACGTTGCCGGCGATATCCCAGGTGAAGATACCGGCCGAAGCGGTCACGCCTTTTTCGTTCTGCGTGAAGTACTCGACCTTGCACTGCGCGAAGTTGAGCGTGATGTTTTCGGTCAGACGGTCTTCGCCGCCGCTGCCGCCGGTCGATACCGACGTCACCAGCACTTTTTCCATGGTGATTTCCATGTATTTCTGCTGGCCTTCACCGGCTTTGCGGATCAGGATTTTACACTCGGGGATGTGGGAACCCTTGGCCAGTGCGATCATGATGGCGGTGGACGCCTTGTCGATGTACTTGGTCAGCGAGATGTCCTGGAAATTGGCCTTGCCTGCGCCGCCGCCGCCACCGCCGTGGAAGGAACCGGCATTGCTCATGCCCCAGCTCCAGGCCAGGATGTCGATATCGCCAGCGCCTTTTTGCGCGCTATCCTGGGTCTCGCCCTTGATATTCGCGCCCATATTCAGGAACATGTCCATTGCCATAATTGCTCTCCTTGTTAGCTGGCCCATGCCAGCGTCGTTGATCGGATTGACCGGCCGGCGACATGCCGGACCGGCTTACTTCTGAGGCGTGAAGCGTTAAGCTTTTGCCGACGGCAGCTTCGAAACAAGCCGCAGCGAGACCGTCAGGCCTTCGAGCTGATAGTGCGGACGCAGGAAGAACTTTGAGGTGTAGTAGCCGGGGTTGCCTTCGACTTCTTCCAGCACCACTTCGGCGGCGGCCAGGGGCTTGCGCGCCTTGGTGCCTTCGCTCGAGTTGGCCGGGTCGCCGTCGACGTAGTTGTTGATCCAGTTCGACAGCCAGCGCTCCATCTCGTCGCGTTCCTTGAACGAGCCGATCTTGTCGCGCACGATGCACTTGAGGTAGTGCGCGAAACGGCAGGTGGCGAACAGGTATGGCAGGCGCGCGGCCAGGTTGGCGTTGGCGGTGGCATCCGGATCGTCGTACTGGGCCGGCTTGTGCAGCGACTGGGCGCCGATGAAGGCGGCAAAGTCGGTGTTCTTCTTGTGCACCAGCGGCATGAAGCCGTTGGCCGCCAGCTCGGCTTCGCGCCGGTCGGAGATCGCGATCTCGGTCGGGCACTGCATGTCGACGCCGCCGTCATCGGTCGGGAAGGCATGCACCGGCAGGCCTTCGACCGCGCCGCCGGACTCGATGCCGCGGATGCGCGAGCACCAGCCGTATTCCTTGAACGAGCGGTTGATGTTGACCGCCATGGCGTAGGCCGCGTTGGCCCAGGTGTAGTTCTTCGAGCCGGGGGCGCTGGTGTCTTCTTCGAAGTCGAAGGCTTCGACCGGGTCGGTCTTGGCGCCGTAAGGCTGGCGCGCCAGGAAGCGCGGCATGGCCAGGCCGACGTAGCGCGAATCCTCGGACTCGCGGAACGAGCGCCAGGCGGCGTGCTCGGGGGTCTGGAAAATCTTGGTCAGGTCGCGCGGATTGGCCAGCTCGTTCCACGACTCCATCAGCATCACCGACGGCGCGGCGGCCGAGATGAACGGGGCGTGCGCGGCGGCGGCGATTTTCGCCATCGACGAGAGCAGCTCGACGTCGGGCGCGCTGTTGTCGAAGTAGTAGTCGGCCACGATGGAGCCGAACGGCTCGCCGCCGAACTGGCCGAATTCTTCTTCGTACATCTTCTTGAAGATCGGGCTCTGGTCCCAGGCCGTGCCCTTGAACTTCTTGAGCGTCTTGCCCAGGTCGTTCTTCGAGATGTTCATCACGCGGATCTTGAGCATCTCGTCGGTTTCGGTGTTGTTCACCAGGTGATGCAGGCCGCGCCAGGCCCCTTCGACCGCCTGGAACTGCTCGGTGTGCATGATCAGGTTGATCTGGTCGGTCAGCTTCTTGTCCAGCGCCGAGATCAGGTTCTGGATGGTGGCCAGCACGTCGCCCGAGACCAGGTTGGTGCCGGCCAGCGCCTGCTCGGCCAGGGTGCGCACCGCCACTTCGACCGATTCCTTGGCCTTGTCCGATTGCGGCTTGAATTCTTTCTGCAGCAGGGAACCGAAGTCGCTCATCTCGAGCGTACCCGACTCCTGTTGTACGTCTGCGTTGGCCTGCGCCATATCGTTCTCCTATTGTCCGTCGGTGCGTTACTCGGTCGGCTTCGGTGCCGAAGTCAATGCCTGCATCAGGGCCGGTTCGGCCAGCAGCTTGGCGATCAGCTCTTCGGCGCCGGTCTTGCCATCCATGTAGGTCATCAAATTGGCCAGCTGGCCACGGGCTTCGAGCAGCTTGTTGAGCGAGTCGACCTTGCGCGCGATCGCCGCCGGAGTGAAGTCGTCCATGCTTTCGAACGTCAGGTCGACCGCCATATTGCCTTCGCCGGTCAGGGTGTTCGGCACCTGCACCGCCACGCGCGGCTTCATGGCCTTGAGGCGTTCGTCGAAATTGTCGACGTCGATTTCCAGGAATTTGCGCTCGGCCACCGGCGCCAGCGGCTCGGCGGGCTGGCCCGACAGGTCGGCCAGGACGCCCATCACGAACGGCAGCTGGACCTTTTTCTCGGCGCCGTACACCTCGACGTCATATTCGATCTGCACGCGCGGTGCACGGTTGCGCGCGATGAACTTCTGGCTACTTTCTTTGCCCACGATTTACTCCTCCATGATTGAACTACTCGGCTGCCTGGCTGCTGCGTTACTGCTCCGGTTGCGGTCCCCGGATCACTTTCAGTTGTCCCATACTGTCCGGCGCCAGCTCTTCCATGATGTCGAAAAAGCTCATCGGCGCCAGGCGCTTGGCGCGCTCCAGCAGCATCGGCACCGGGCTCGATGGCTCGTGGCGCTGGTAGTAGGCGAGAATCTTGTCGAGCATGCGCAGCACGTCGGCGCGGCTGTTGATGTCGCCACTGATGGCGGCCGGCGCGGCGGCGCGCGCGGGCCCGCCCGCGCCGTCGGCGGCGCTGGCCTCGTCAAGCGCGCGCTCGGCTTCGGGCGCGGCCAGGTGGCTGCTCAGCAGGTCGCCCATGCGGCGCAGCTGGCGCGTGAGGGCGTCCAGATTGAGCGCCTGCGAACTGCCGACGTGGCGCACCAGGGCCACTTCGATATTGACCACGCTGGCGTGGGCCTGGGTCAGCGCGGCGGCGCCCTGCTGCAGGGCGTCCGCGGCGACATCGTTCAGGGCCGCTTCGATCGAGGACATGGTCGGCGCGCTCTGGCCGTCCGGCACCGCCAGTTCGCCGCTGGCCTGGTCGAGCACGCGCAGCGACAGGGCCCCCAGGCCGGGCAGCACGATGAAGGTCGCTTCGCGCAGTTCGCGCAGCACGGTGGCGCTGTCGGCCAGGGTGGCGATGGAATTGATGCGCAGGGTCGGATCGTTGCCGTCGTCGGGATCGAGCTGCGGGTGGACGCTGTCCCAGCGCTCTTCGATCAGGCGCTCGATCAGGCGCAGGCCGTCGGCCAGGCCTGGCACGCCGTGCAGCGCCAGCAGCGCGCGCACCAGCGGCATGGCCACGCGCAGGTCGCGCGCACGCTGCAGCAGCTCGAGGGCCTGCTTTTTCACCAGCTTCCATTCGGGCGGCACGGCCGGGGTGATGGTGTCGCCGTACTGCACTTCGGGCTTGCCGAGCGCGCTCTGTTCGAGTTCCAGGAAGGCGGGGTCGTATTCGAGGTTGGGACCACAGGGGGCGTCCGCGGCCAGTTCCTGAAGCAGGGAGTCGACGTCGACAATACTCATAGTGGTGCGCGGCGGTTGTTTTGGACAGAGCGGTCGGCGCGGCGGCGCATGGGAATGGTCGGTGCGCACGGCCGTAATTTTTTATGGTGCTGCATTGTTTCGAGAATATTGTCCTCAAGACATATCAAACAACTATACGCGATTTTTACACAACATCGTTAGTGAAAAATATGCGTTTTTTTACATGTTGCGTGACCCGCGACGGATTGACATTTGGACGCGGGAAGATTAAATCGGCGCGGGCGGGCCGACGTCGGTGTCGTCGGAAAGTGTGAAATCGCCGCGCTCGAAGGCGGCCAGGACCTCGGCGGTCTGGCGCAGCCAGGCGGCCGGAACGAGGATGCGCACGCCGCCCATGGCGGGGGCGATCAGCTGGTCGGCCTGGGCGTGGTTGGCGTCGGCCACGACGGCGGGAATGCCGGCCGCGGCCAGGCAGCCCTGCACCAGGTGGGCGTGGGTGGGGATCAGGTATTTGGCGGCTACGACGAGGTCGCGTCCGGGGATGCGCTCGAGTTCGAGCCCGCTATCGAGGTGCTGCGCCAGTGCGGCGCCCAACAGGTTTTGCATGTTCGCCCCGGCCCTGTAGTGGTCAACATGACCAGCTTACATGAACCGGGGCGGCAGGACGATTACTTCGCCGGTCACAGCGCGAGCGCGCCGCTGTCGGCGCACAGCTTGAGGCTGGCGTGGCGCGGGCCGGCGATGTGCGCCATCAGCAGGTCGTGGCGCTCTTCCAGCAGGGCGAACACGGCATCCTTGGACAGCACGTACTGGTCCAGCAGGGTGTCCTTGAGCGATTCGATGACGGCTTTGTAGTCGCGGACCGCGCCCAGGGTGTAGCTGTAGAGCTCGTCCGATTTCTCTTCCACCTGGCGCAGCGTGCGCTCGCCCGACCCTTCCTGCTGCAGCTGGGTGTAGTCGATCTTGGCGCGCGAATACATGGACAGGCGGTTGACCATCAGATTGAGCATCTTGGTGGCTTTTTCGATGTCGTTCTGGCTGCCCACGGAAATGCCGCGCGCGCCGTAGAACAATTCTTCCGCCGCCACGCCGCCGTACAGCTGGATCACATCCTGTTCCAGTTCTTCCAGGGTGCGCAGCGAGACGTCGTCGCCCGATTGCAGCACGTAGCCGAGCGCGCCGATCTTCGAGACCGATTCGGTGGAAATTTTCAGCAGGTGCGATTTTTCCTTGACTTCGTCCAGCGACAGGCCCTGGCGCAGATACGGGTCGATCTGCATGAAGAAGTGGCCCAGCTCGTGCAGCGCCACGCGTTCGCGCTGCTTGTGCTTTTCGGCCGTGGTGGCGCGGTCGGTCAGGCCCAGGGTGGCGCGCTCGAAGGCGCGGAACATCAGGTCGGTGTTGATGATGGCCTTTTCCTGGATCGAAATCATGCTGGCGCGTTCGACCACGGTTTCCAGCAGCGCGGGGCTGAGGTTGGCGGTCATTTCGGCGACCTGGTTCAGGTCCAGGTTGTTCCAGTCGACCAGGCCATCCTTCTTGCGGCTCAGGAAGCTCTTGAGCAGTTCGCCGCGTTCGCCCTTGTTGGGCAGGCGGAAATTGATCTTGACGGAGAAACGGCGCAGCATGGCTTCGTCCATTTCCGACGAGGCATCGTCGAAGTTGGAGGCCACCACCCAGATCACGCCGGCGCCCTTGTCGCTCTTGACGCCGTCCAGCAGGCCCAGCAGGGTGTTGGCGGTGTCGTCTTCCCATTTCTTTTCGCCGCGGCCGCGCGGCATGAACAGGGTTTGCGCCTCGTCCAGGAAAATGATGCAGCTGCCGCGCGCGCAGGCTTTGCGGTACAGGGCGTTGAGGGCCTTGGAGCCGCCGCCCACATAGCCCGATTCGAGCGCCGAGCCGGACGCCTGGATCAGCGGCACGTTGAGTTTCTTGGCCAGGTAGCCGACCAGCTTGGTCTTGCCGGTGCCGGCCGGGCCGGTCAGCATGACGTTGAAGGGCTTGTCGATATTGTGCGACTTGTATTCGCTGCGGTTGCGGATCATGTCTTCCAGATGCAGCACTTCCTGCTTGATGTCGTCCATGCCGATCAGATCGTCCATGCTGCCCTTGAGCTTGTCCGGAGTGATCACGGAAGCGCTCATGCCCATGCCGGGAATGCCGAACTTCATCGCGTAGATAATCAGGCCGATCAGGAAGATGTCGAGCGCGTGGCGCTTGAGGAAGGCCAGCGCTTCGGCGGCGACGGCGTTTTCGCCGTTTTCCAGCAGCACCGCTTTGTGCGCGGCCAGATAGTCATCCCTGGCGATCGAATAGGGAATCGCGTTCTTGAGCAGCACTTCGCGCTCCAGGCTCAGGTGCGAGGTGCTGGGCACCTTGACCACGTGCAGCTCAGGCGCATTCTTGAATTTGAACACATAACGCGGCGACTCCGACAGCGGCTTGGCCACCAGCAGATAGTCGAGGCGGTCCTTGGCGGCCGCCAGCGCGGTGATCTGGGAAATATCCTGCGAGTGGACCACCGGGCTGGGGTCTTGCGCCACATCGGCCTTGAGCACGGTCAGGCCGATGCCCAGGGCGAGCAGCGCGCCCACACCGAGGCGAACATAGACATTCTTGAGAGCGATCTGAAGTTTGGCGAGGTTGGGCATGAATCTAACTTTACAAAAAGGTGGCGCAGCGATGCGTCGGATCAAAACAGCCTGGCTGCCGCGCGCTGTCAGGGAGCGGCAGTGACAGCGGCTTCGATTGAACACTGCCCGGCTGCTGCCGGGCCTGCATCGATGTCGCTATGCGGGTGTGGCACATGCCGGACGCAGGGGCCGGCGTGTTTTTTTGCCATTAAATTGATGCTTGCAGGCAATAGGAATATGGCGACTATACCGCCAAATAAAACCGAGGTACAGCAACGCACGTTAAAAAATTTTGCGACGCAACACCTATGGACAAGGCGACAATGACAGTTCTTGTCGAGGTGATCATGAGGCTTAAAAATGAGGCAAAAAATTGCACACGTAACAATTTGTCTCAGTTATTGATCATAGGCCACTTTCGTTAGATGATGCTTAAAGACCTCAGCGCCCGGGCTCTGCCCTCATAGGCAAATCGACACTATTCTGGCGAGCGGACGAGCCGGTTTTTCTGCGATGCATGATTGCGTTGAGGATAGGTGCTCACGGCTAATTTTTCATCAATAACACACAATTCAATCGAATCGCTCTGGAAAAAAAAGCAGGTGCGTGGTTAAATTGAAAACTGATTCGCGCTAGTGACACTGTCCGATTGTTGCGGCGCAACATGAGATCATGAGCAGTAATGTAAGGCCAAGAATAAAGAGGAAGCCATCGTGAAAACATTCGCATTGACCGCGGCGCTTGCGCTGACGCTGGGTTTCGCCCTGCCGGCAAGCGCCATTGAAGTCGTCACCAATAATGCCGTGCTCGCCAGCGCGGCGCAGCGCCAGCCCGACCTGACGGCCGCGCCCGCGCGCGTGGAGACCGACCACATGGTATTGTCGGAGCTGCCCGAGCCGGAGGTGCTGGCGATGATGCTGGTCGGCCTGGTATTGATCGGCTACCGTGCGAGCCGCGACAGCAATGAGAAGTTCAAGTAAGAAATAAGTAAATAAGTAACAACAGCATGACCGGCTGTGCCAGCGTCTCGGTACGCTGGCTTATAGTCATCGCGATCCCGCCTCAGAGCGGGATTTTTTTATCCCTGCGTGCTGCCGTCACGCCGTCGACATGTCGGCGCACAGGCTTTGCAGGCGCGTGATGGTATTCCAGTTGCGGGCGGTGACGCCATCGCCCAGCACCCGGCTGAGCGCGGTGACGGCTCGACTGTCGAGGACGCCGTTCGGACACCATACATAGGCAGCGCGTTTGCCCACCGCCAGCGCGTCCGGCGCCCAGTCCTGACGGGTCAGTGGCGCCACCGCGTCCAGCGCGGCCGGCTCGTTGACGACGAACACCATCAGGCGCGAGAGGTCGCTTGCCGCCGGCAGCAAGGGACAGGCGCCGATCACGGCATCGAGCTCGGCGCGCGCCAGCACGGTGACGCGCGCCGCCACGCCCAGCTTGAGCACCAGGGCTTCTTCGATGCGGCGCGCGGCACTGGCCGCTTTCACGCCCACGCCGCGAAAGACCAGATTGCCGCTATTGAGCAGGCTGCGCACGCCGGTATAGCCGAGTTCGCCGACGAGCTGGCGCAGGTCGGCCATGGCGACACGCTTGGCGCGGCCCACATTAATGCCGCGCAGCAGGGCGATGTAGGAAGAGGTTGTCATGCCCGCCATGCTACCCCGACTCGGGCGCTGCGGGGCGCCCCGCTTAGCCCAGCAAGCCTTCGTCGCGCAGCGCTTGCTGCACTGCGGGACGGGCGGCGATGCGCTGCTGGAAGGCTTGCAGGCGCGGCCAGGCGGACAGGTCGAGGTGCACCGGCTTGGCCCAGTTCGTGACGGTAAACAAATACGCATCAGCTACCGTGAAACGGTCGCCGAAGAGGAAATCATGCCCGTCGAGCAATTGATCCAGGTAGGGATAGCGCAGGGCCAGCGTGGCGCGCGCCGCCGCTTTGAGCTCCTCGGCCGAGTCGGGCCGGAACAGGGGAGCGTAATTCTTGTGAATCTCGCACGAGATGTAATTGAGCAGCGCGGCCAGCTGGTAGCGCTCGAGCGAGCCGGCGGGCGGGGCCAGCTGGCGCTCCGGCACCCGGTCGGCCAGGTATTGCACGATAGCCGGCCCTTCCGTCAGCAACACTCCCTCATCCAGGGCCAGCGCCGGCACATATCCCTTGGGATTGATGGCGCGGTAGTCTGCGCCGCCCGCCGTGGTTTTCGCACGCAAATCGACCTGTTCCATGGTGAACGGCAATCCGGCTTCGAGCAGGACGATGTGCGGCGAGAGCGAGCAGGCCCCGGGACTGAAATATAGTTTCATGAGTGTTCCTTGAGACGATGGTTGGAAGAAAACGGGTGCGAACGGCCCGTCGGGAAAAACATGGCAAGAATAGACCATCGCCCGCTTCGCCGCTTGGCCGCACGCAAAACGAACTTTCACACGCGCTGTCGCTTTAACGCACGTAAAGATTCCTGGCAGCACCACATCCCACGGATGGGGATGGTAAGATTCCCAAATACAACAAGGATTTCTAAGGGGACGGGAATGAATCCAGCATACCGGCATATGGCGCTGGCAGCGGTCAAGCCAGGCATGGTGTTGTCGGACGAGTTGCTCGACAAGCAGGGGCAGGTCTTGCTGCCCAAGGGTGCCGTGCTGACCGCACGCACCATCGCCCTGCTGCCCTCGCACGGCATCGAGATGGTGGCGGTGGTGTGCGATGCCGCCCCGGCCGTGCCGCTCGATACCGGCGCCGTGGCGGCGCGCATCGACCACCTGTTCCGCAAGAACGATGCCGACAATGCCGATGACTGGGCCACCGGCATTCTGCGGCGCTATATCACCGATTTCCGCCTGGGCCGGGAGATCGAACCATGAGCGCGCTGAGCATTGAAGCGGTGGTCGCCCATCTCCAGGACTTGCCCTCGCTGCCGGTCGTGGTGATGGAGCTGCTGAGCAGCATCGACGAGGAAGATGTCGATATTTCGGTGCTGGCCAAGAAAGTCTCGCATGACCAGGCGCTGACAGCAAAAACCCTGCGGCTGGCCAATTCCTCGCTGTACGGCCTGCAGATCAAGGTCACCACCATCCAGCAGGCGATTACCTTCCTGGGCTTCCAGAGCACGCGCAACCTGATCACGGCAGCGGCCGTCACCGGTTGCTTTGTCGAACGCGACGGAGCCGATTTCGACCACAAGAGTTTCTGGCGCCATTCGATCGCCAGCGCTGCCTGCGCCAAGGTATTGGCGCGGCGCCTGCGCTTCAACCAGGATTACGCCTTCACCGGCGGGCTGCTGCACGACATCGGCCGCCTGGTGCTGGTGACGGGTTTTCCGCAGGAATACGGCAACGCCATGGCTTACCGCCGCGCCAACGATTGCTACGTGCTGGAAGCGGAAACCGCGGTGCTGGGCCTGGACCACGTCGCGGCCGGCCTGGCATTGGCTGAGCATTGGAAATTTTCGGATACCATGAAATTGGCCCTCGCCCACCATCACACACCGGATGCGGCAGGCGCCGGCTTGCTGGCCACGATCGTGCACGTGGCCGATGCAATCGCTCACGCGCTCGACGTGGCGCGCGATGCGGACGAACTGGTGCCCGCAGTGTCGTCGGCCGCGTGGACCGCACTGGGGCTCAATGAAGAAGCGTACCTGCATGTTTTCCGCGAAACCGAACTGCATTTCGACGAAATCGCCATGGTACTGATGGGCTGACGCCCGCTTTCGCAGCGAGACGCAAAAGCGGGGTGTTACTGCCCCGCCGCGGGCACGACGGCGCAAGCCGCCATGCCCGTGGCTTTAGTGCGCATAATTGCCGTTGCCGCCGCTGTTGCCGCCGCTCGATGCCGGTGCCTCGGCACTTTTATCTTCGGTGGCCTTTGGCCGGCCCTGAGCGTCCGACAGGCGATACTTGGTGCGGCGGTCGCCCATCAGGTCGCGCAGGTCGCGGATGCTCATGCCGGTCACTTCGTGCATGCGGATCAGCAGCGAGGCGCCGACCGGCAGGCGGTGGTGGCGGATCTTGCTGATGACCGGCGGTGCGACCTCGAGCATGCGCGACAGCGCCGCATCGTTTTTCAGCTGCATCTTGCCCAGCAGAATGTCCAGCAGGTGGTTGGGGTTATAACTTTCCTGTGATGCCAGAGCATGGTGTGCCATGATGTACCTCGTCTCGTGTGTGGTTGAAATAATGCCGTTACGAACTTTGTTAAAGACCATATTTCGTCATTAGAAGTTCCCGGAAAAATACGCCCCTTGAGCATGATTGCCAGAACAAGCCTGATAACTGCCTCGGCACGCCTCCGGGATCGTATGCGCTCTGCGCTACCCGCTTCCTGACGCACTCGAATCCCGACCAATTATTAGACTCATATGCCTTTAGTACAACTGAAGCTGGCGCCCGAGTCCTTGTTCGAAATCAAGCTATCGCTAGGAAAGCTTGTCACATCGTCATTTCAACACATGAGGAATATTTGTGGCGCACGCAAGAGTTTTCGTTGTTTAACTTTGTGAATTGGAAGCTCACGGAACTCCTTGATTCGCAACGAACTACTACTTGGCGCACGATGTAATGAAATGTGAACATTTCCATTCGGAATGTTTCCATCCCGTCAGCGCGGAAAACATTAAATTAATGCCGTTCCACAAAGATTACAAGGGTGGATTTCATCGGCTTGGCAATATGCGCGGCGCTGGGCGATTTACGGTAAACTGGCGGCCCGCCTGGTCAACTTAACAGCATTCAAGCAACCATTCCATGCAGAAAAAAGTATTCATCAAAACCTTCGGTTGCCAGATGAACGAGTACGATTCCGACAAGATGGCCGACGTGCTCGGCGCTTCCGACGGACTGGTGCGTACCGACACGCCTGACGATGCCGATGTGATTCTGCTCAACACCTGCTCGGTGCGCGAAAAGGCCCAGGAAAAAGTGTTTTCCGACCTGGGACGCCTGCGCGAACTGAAACTGGCCAAGCCCGATCTGCTGATCGGCGTGGGCGGCTGCGTGGCCTCGCAGGAAGGCGCGGCGATCGTCAAGCGCGCGCCGTATGTCGACATGGTCTTCGGCCCGCAAACCCTGCACCGCCTGCCGGCGCTGGTGCGCGCACGGCGCAGCAGCGGCCAGGCCCAGGTCGACATCAGCTTTCCCGAGATCGAAAAGTTCGATCACCTGCCGCCGGCCCGGGTCGAGGGTGCCACCGCCTACGTCTCGATCATGGAAGGCTGCAGCAAGTACTGCAGCTACTGCGTGGTGCCGTACACCCGCGGCGAGGAAGTCTCGCGCCGCTTCGACGACGTGCTGACCGAAGTGGCCGGACTGGCCGCCCAGGGCGTCAAGGAAATCAGCCTGCTGGGCCAGAACGTGAACGCCTTCCGCGGCCAGATGGAGGGCGGCGACATTGCCGACTTCGCCCTGCTGCTCGAGTACGTGGCCGCCATACCCGGCATCGAACGGATCCGCTTCGTGACCAGCCACCCGAAGGAATTCACCCAGCGCCTGATCGACGCCTACGCGCGCATTCCGCAGCTGGTCGATCACCTCTACCTGCCGGTCCAGCACGGGGCCGACAAGGTGCTCGGCGCCATGAAGCGCGGCTACACCGCGCTCGAATACAAATCGATCGTGCGGCGCATCCGCGCGGTGCGTCCGAACATCACCATTTCGTCCGACTTCATCGTCGGCTTCCCGGGCGAGACCGAGGCCGACTTCGAAGCCATGATGAAGCTGGTCGACGACGTCGATTTCGACAACAGCTACAGCTTCATCTTCAGCAAGCGCCCCGGCACCCCGGCCGCCAGCCTGGAAGACGACACCCCGCACGAGGTCAAGCTGGCGCGCCTGCAGCGCCTGCAGGCCAGGATCGACGCCAACACGCGCCGCCACAGCGCCGCCATGGTCGGCACGGTGCAGCGCATCCTGGTCGAAGGCCCGTCCAAGAAGGACCCGGGCGAACTGCAGGGCCGCACCGAAAACAACCGGGTGGTCAATTTCAGCGCCGCCGACGCCGGCCTGACCGGCCAGCTGGCCGACGTGCGCATCACCGAAAGCCTCAACTACACCCTGCGCGGCGAACTGCTCGCCGCCGCCGTCACCTCCCGCGTGAGCCATTGAAAACCAAGACGCCCATCCAGCCCGAATACTTCATTCCCGAGCCGCTCGATAACAACCGGCTGGCCCACCTGTGCGGCCCGCTCGACGAAAATCTGCGCCAGATTTCGGCCGCGCTGGACGTCACCATCTTCCGGCGCGGCGAAAAATTCATTGTCAGCGGCCACAACGCCGCCCAGGCGGTGCAGATCCTGGAACGCTTCTACGCGGTGGCCAACAAGATCGTACCGATCGAGGAAGTGCAGCTGGCCCTGGTCGAACAGCGCTCCGGCCTGCGCCCCCAGCATGCCGACAGCACCCCGGTCGAAGCGCTGCCCGAGATCGAGATCAACAGCCCGGCGCTCAAGACCCGCCGCCACGACCTGCGCGGCCGCACGCCGCACCAGATCCAGTACCTGCGCGCGATCCTCGAACACGACATCAGCTTCGGCATCGGCCCGGCCGGCACCGGCAAGACCTATCTCGCCGTCGCCTGCGCCGTCGACGCCCTCGAACGCGACGCCGTCAAGCGCATCATCCTGACGCGTCCGGCCGTGGAAGCGGGCGAACGCCTGGGCTTCCTCCCGGGCGACTTCGCGCAGAAGGTCGACCCGTATCTGCGCCCGCTGTACGACGCGCTGTACGACCTGCTCGGCTTCGACCGCACCCAGAAGATGTTCGAGAAACAGGTGATCGAGATCGCCCCGCTGGCCTATATGCGCGGGCGCACGCTCAACCACGCCTTCGTGATCCTGGACGAAGCCCAGAACACCACGGTCGAGCAGATGAAGATGTTCCTGACCCGGATCGGCTTCGGCAGCAAGGCCGTGGTCACCGGCGACGTGACGCAGGTCGACCTGCACAAGACCCAGAAGAGCGGCCTGGTCGACGCGGTCCACGTGCTCAAGGACGTGCGCGGCATCGCCTTCACCCACTTCTCCAGCGCCGACGTGGTGCGCCATCCGCTGGTGGCGCGCATCGTCGACGCGTACGAAACCGCGGCCGAGCTGGACCTGGTCGCGCTCCCGAAACCCGTGGCCGCCAAAAATGTCCGAAAAAAATAAGCTCTCGCTGTCTGTCCAGTACCCCGACGCCCGCCTGCAGGACAGCCTCACCCGCGCCCTGCTGCGGCGCTGGGTCCAGGCCGCGCTGCTCGGCCCGGCCGAACTGACGATCCGCTTTGTCGACGCGGTCGAAGGGCGCAATCTGAACCGCGACTACCGCGCCAAGGATTACGCCACCAACGTGCTGACCTTCGCCTACAACGAAGGCGACGAGATCGCCGACGACGAACCGACCCGCGCCGACATCATCCTGTGCACCGACGTGCTCGAACGCGAAGCGCAGGAACAGAACAAGACGCTGGAAGAACACGCCGCCCACCTGGTGGTGCACGGCGTACTGCACGCGCAGGGCTACGACCACCACGATGACGGCGAAGCCGAAGAGATGGAGCAGCTCGAACGCGACATCCTCGAAGCGCTCGGCTATCCCGATCCCTACGCCTGAGCAGGAGCGAACGCGCGCCTGGCCAGGCGGTACAGGCACCATCCGGCCACGTACACTGCCAGCGTGGCCAGCGCAAACCACAGCAGCGCGCCAGGGCCGGGCTGCTGCTTGAGCGGCTGCCAGCGCGCCCCCAGTGCGACGATGAACATCATCACCGGAAAATGGCCGAAAAAAACGGCCGTGGAAAACGATGGCGCCAGTCCGCCCACATCACTCCTGAACGCCTGCAGCAGCCAGCCGAAGCCCAGTGCGAAACTGGCGTCCTTCACAAAGCTGAAGCCCAGGCCCGCCGGACCGTTGAGAATTTCGGCCTGCGATTCCAGATAGCGCGACAGCACCAGCGCGAGCGCGAACACCGGCAGCGCCAGGCAGCGCGGCGGTGCCGCAAGGCGCGGCTGGGCGGCCGCCACGCCCAGCAGCCAGATCAGCCCCCAGTTGACGAATTCGGACGGGAAGCCAAGCAGCACGGCAAGCACCAGCGCGCCCAGCAGCAGCCAGCCCACCCTGCGGCGCCGCCGCAACAGGGCCGCCAGCAACAGAAACAGACAGCTGTACCACCACTCGAAGGCCAGCACCCACAGCACACCGTTGCTGCCGAAGGTTGGCACCACGAAGGGTTGCGCCAGCAACAGTTGGCCCAGCAGGGTCGCGCCGTCCATGCTGAGCACGCTGAAGTCGGGAAAGGCGGTGTACAGGCCGCTCTGATTGAGCAGTCCGGCGCCGGCGCCGTCGAGCACCAGGCCGACCACCAGCACCGGCAACAGCACCGCGTAGGTGCCGGCCGCTTTCAGCAGGAACAGGCCGCGGTACTCCGGCACCCGCTGCACGCTGGTGGCCAGCATATAGCCCTGCACGACGAAATACACGCCGAAGGCCTGGTGGCCCAATCCACTGAGAAAGTAAAAGAGATCGATCCACACCGTTCCGGCTGCCACATTGGCATAGTTGGTCAGGATCAGGTAGCGCACGTGATAGGCGACCAGCAGAAGGCTGGCGCAGGCCATGGCCAGCGTGGCCGGGCCTTGATCATTCGAAGGTTTTTTCATGGGAGGGAATAGCGGCACGCCAAAAGATCGATTGTCCGGCACGTCCCGCGGCGCCCGCTAGATCGTCCGCAAACGCGCCAGCATGCCCAGCCCGCCAACGTGTTGCGAAACGGACATAAGATCGCCCAAAAAACAGGCAAATGCGCTTTTGGTGTATGCTACGGCACATCGCAACAACGGCTCACGCCAACTATGCCAGAGCACCCTTATGACGTCCGCACGGACGCCAAACCCCACCGGTCACTGTTCGAACGCCTGACCGCACTGATTTCCCCCGAGCCCGAAAACCGCGCCGAGCTGCTAGAAGTGCTGCACGACGCCCAGGAACGCAACCTGATCGACGCCGACGCGCTGTCGATGATCGAAGGCGTGTTCCAGGTGTCGGACCTGTCCGCGCGCGACATCATGGTGCCGCGCTCGCAAATGGATGTCATCGACATCAGCAAACCCATTGAAGACTGGCTGCCCACCGTGCTGGAAACGGCGCACTCGCGCTTTCCCGCCGTCGAAGGCGAGCGCGACAAGGTAGTCGGCATCCTCCTGGCCAAAGACCTGCTGCGTTACTACGCCGAGGAATCGTTCGATGTGCGCGACATGCTGCGCCCGGCGATTTTCATTCCGGAATCCAAACGCCTGAACGTGCTGCTGCGCGACTTTCGCGCCAACCACAATCACATGGCCATCGTGGTCGACGAATACAGCGGCGTGGCCGGCCTGATCACCATCGAAGACGTGCTCGAACAGATCGTCGGCGACATCGAGGACGAATACGACTTCGACGAGGAAGAAGACAATATCCTGTCGATCAAGGAAGGCCAGCTGGGCCCGCGCTGGCGCGTCAAGGCCCTGACCGAGATCGAGCAGTTCAACGAAGAAGTCGGCGCCGACCTGCCCGAGGACGACGTCGACACCATCGGCGGCCTGGCCGCCAGCCACCTGGGCCGCATGCCGCACAAGGGCGACGTGTTCGACCTCGGCAATCTGCGCTTCGAAGTGCTGCGCGCCGACGCCCGTCAAATCCACGTATTGCTCGTCGAGAAGCTGCCCCTGGCGGAAGACCAGCACGACTGATGCTGCGTCGCCGCGCCAACCGCGATCAAGCCGCCGAACGCGCGCCGCGCGGCACCGCCCTCCCGGCCGTGTTCGCCGCGCTGGCCGGTTTCCTCAGCCTGTTCTCGTTTGAACCCTTCGGCTGGTGGCCGGTCCAATTCGCCGCGCTTGCCTTCCTGTTCTACCAGGTCGGCATGGACACGCGCGTGCGCCGCAGCAGCGTGATCGGCTGGGCCTTCGGCTTCGGCTGGTCGGTGGCCGGCATGCACTGGCTCTACATCTCCATGAACCGCTTCGGCGGCCTGTGGGCGCCGCTGGCGGCGCTGGCGATCTGCCTGCTGGCCAGCTACATGGGCCTGTTCGCCGCCTTCGCCACCGGCATGGCGACCTGGCTGCGGCGGCGCTGGTCGCTGCCGGTGCCGGCCTTCCTGCTGCTGGCCCTGCCGGTAGCCTGGGGCCTGTCCGAATGGATGCGCGGCTGGGTCTTCACCGGTTTTCCCTGGGCCTCGTCCGGCTACGCCCACAATGCCGCGCCGCTGGGCGGCTACGCGGCGCTGGCGGGCGTGTACGGCATCGGCACCCTGGTCGCCCTGTGCGCCGGCTGCCTGGTCATGCTGACCCAGCGCGCGCGCCTGGCCGCGTTCGGCTTGCTGGCGGCCACCATCGGCATCGGGGCCGGCCTGCGGACGATCGAATGGACCCACCCGCACGGCAATCCGATCAGCGTGCGCCTGTTGCAGGGCAATGTGCCGCAGGGTGAAAAGTTCAGCCCGGAACACCTGAGCGCCATCCTGACGCTCTACCGCGACATGATCACCGCCGCCCCGGCCGACCTGATCGCCACGCCGGAAACCGCGATTCCCGTGTTCCCGGTCTACCTGCCGCCCGAATATTTCCAAAGCCTGGCCGACTATGCCGCCGCCACCAAGAGCCACATCCTCTACGGTGTGCCGCTGGGCACGCCCGAGAACGGCGCCAACAGCGTGGCCGGGGTCGGCCCGGTCAAGGGCGCCAGCTACCATTACGACAAGCACCATCTGGTGCCCTTCGGCGAATTCGTGCCGCTGGGCTTTCGCTGGTTCGTCGACCTGATGCGCATCCCGCTGGGCGACTTCCGCCGCGGCGACGCCGTGCAGGCGCCGTTCCCGGTCAAGGATCAGCTGGTCCTGCCCAACGTCTGCTACGAAGATGCTTTCGGGGAAGAAATCGCCGCCCAGCTACGCCACGGCGCCCGGCCGGCGACCCTGCTGCTGAACGCCTCCAACCTGGCCTGGTTCGGCGACTCGGTAGCCATCCCCCAGCACCTGCAGATTTCGCAGATGCGCGCGCTGGAAACCGGCCGTCCCATGCTGCGCTCGACCAATACCGGCGCCACCGCCGTCATCGACGGCCGCGGCAGGGTGCAGGCCCAGCTCGCGCCCCACCAGCGCGGCACCCTGGCGGCCACGGTCCAGGGCATGGCCGGCATGACCCCGTACATCCGCTTCGGCAACCTGCTGTTCCTGGCCGTGAGCGCGCTGGCGCTGGGCGGCGCCTGGCTGAGCGGGCGGCGCTTCGCTAAAACCGGCCAAAAATGACAATGTGCCGAGATACGTCCCAGAACCCCCGAAAAACCCGCTAAAATTGGCCGTTTTGGCAAACTCACATCGTTTGCGCCCTCTGCCGCGCGACTTCACACAAGATGCTCACATTCCAACAAATCATTCTGACCTTGCAAACCTACTGGGACAAGCAAGGCTGCGCCCTGCTCCAGCCCTACGACATGGAAGTCGGCGCGGGCACCTTTCACACCGGCACCTTCCTGCGCGCAATCGGACCCGAACCCTGGCGTGCCGCCTATGTGCAGCCATCGCGCCGGCCCAAGGATGGCCGTTACGGCGAAAATCCCAACCGCCTGCAGCACTATTATCAGTACCAGGTGGTGCTCAAGCCCGCGCCGGAAAACATCCTCGACCTGTACCTGGGTTCGCTGGAAGCGCTGGGACTGAACCTGAAACAGAACGATGTGCGTTTCGTCGAAGACGACTGGGAAAGCCCGACCCTGGGCGCCTGGGGCCTGGGCTGGGAAGTCTGGCTGAACGGCATGGAAGTGACCCAGTTCACCTATTTCCAGCAAGTCGGCGGCCTCGACTGCAAACCGGTGCTGGGCGAAATCACCTACGGCATCGAGCGCCTGGCCATGTACCTGCAAGGCGTGGAAAACGTCTACGACCTGGTGTGGACCGAGTGGGAAGAGAACGGCACTAAAAAGACCCTCAGCTACGGCGACGTGTTCCATCAGAACGAAGTGGAGCAATCGACCTACAACTTCGAGCACGCCAATACCGAACTGCTGTTCGCCCAGTTCGCCAACCACGAAGCCGAAGCCAAGCGCCTGGTCGAACTGCAACTGACCCTGCCGGCCTACGAGCAGATCATGAAGGCCTCGCACAGCTTCAACATGCTCGACGCGCGCGGCGCCATCTCCGTGACCGAGCGCGCCGCCTACATCGGCCGCGTACGCACGCTCTCGCGCCTGGTGGCGCAAGCGTATTACGACTCGCGCGAGAAGCTGGGATTCCCGATGCTGCCGCCAACGGCCGCAGAACCAAAGAACTGATAAGAAGCGCACCATGAACCAGACATTACTCGTCGAACTGCTGACCGAAGAACTGCCGCCGAAGGCGCTGGCAAAACTGGGCGCCGCCTTCGCCGCCGGCATCGTCAACGGCCTGAAGGCGCGCGATTTCCTGGACGATTCCAGCGTCGCCACCGCCTACGCCACCCCGCGCCGCCTGGCCGTCTCGATCACCCATGTGCGCGCCACCTCGCCCGACAAATCGCTGCGCGAAAAAGTGCTGCCGGTGTCGGTCGCGCTGGACGCCGACGGCAATCCGAGCGCCCCGCTGGCCAAGAAGCTGGCCGCCCTCGGCGTGCCCGGCCTGCCCCTTGACAGCCTGGAACGCGCCGCCGACGGCAAGGCCGAAAGCTTTTTCTACACCCGCAAGGTGGCCGGCAGTGCGCTGCAAACGGGCCTGCAGGCCGCGCTGGAAGAATCCGCCGCCAAGCTGCCCATCCCCAAGCTGATGAGCTACCAGCGCCCGGACGGGACCACCGTGCAGTTCGTGCGCCCGGCGCACAAGCTGATCGCCCTGCATGGCCAGGCCATCGTGCCGGTCACCCTGCTGGGCCTGACCGCATCGAACCAGACCCTGGGCCACCGTTTCCTGTCCAATGGCGCCGCCTTGAGCATCGCGCACGCGGACCACTACGCCGCCACGCTGGAGTCCGACGGCAAGGTGATCGCCAGTATCGCCGCGCGCAAGGAAACGATCCGCGCCGCGCTGCTGGACAAAGCCGGCGCCGACCAGGTCCTGATGCCCGAAGCGCTGCTCGACGAAGTCACCGCGCTGGTGGAATGGCCGGTGGTGTACGAATGCCGCTTCGAGGAAGAATTTTTGGCCGTGCCGCAGGAATGCCTGATCCTGACCATGCAGACCAACCAGAAGTACTTCGCCCTCACCGACGCCAGCGGCAAGCTGCGCTCGCGCTTTCTGATCGTGTCCAACCTGGCCACCGACGACGCCCGCCACATCATCGGCGGCAACGAGCGCGTGGTGCGTCCGCGCCTGTCGGACGCCAAGTTCTTCTTCGAGCAGGACAAGAAAAAGACGCTGGCCTCGCGCCTGCCGCTCTTGACCAATGTGGTCTACCACAACAAGCTGGGCACCCAGGCCGAGCGTTCCACCCGCGTGGCCGGCATCGCCAGGGAAATCGCCCACGTGCTGGGCTACGACGAACAGCTGGCCGAACGCGGCGCGCTGCTGTCCAAGGCCGACCTGCTGACCGACATGGTGGGCGAGTTCCCCGAGCTGCAAGGCATCATGGGCACCTACTACGCGCGCCATGACGGCGAAGCCGATGAAGTGGCGCTGACCGCCACCGAGCACTATCAGCCGCGCTTTGCCGGCGACGCCCTGCCCTCGACCCGGACCGGCACCGCCGTGGCCCTGGCCGACAAGCTGGAAACCCTGGTCGGCATCTGGGGCATCGGCCTGCAGCCGACCGGCGAGAAAGACCCGTTCGCGCTGCGCCGCCACGCCCTGGGCGTGCTGCGCATGCTGGTCGAAAAGCGCATCGACGTGTCGCTGATCGAACTGCTGGAGTTTGCCAACAAGCGCTTCAAGGGCATCGCCGGGTTCGCCGATCCGGTGCTGGACGTGCGCGCCTTCATGTTCGACCGCCTGCGCGGCATCCTGCGCGAGCGCGGCTTCACGCCCAACGAAGTCGAAGCCGTGCTGACCACCCACCTGGACCGCGTGCACGACGTCGTCGAGCGCCTGGAAGCGGTGCAAGCCTTCGCCGCGCTGCCGGAAAGCGCCTCGCTGGCCGCCGCCAACAAGCGCATCACCAACATCCTGAAAAAGACCGAGGCCGCCAGCGGCGAGGTCAAGGAAGAACTGCTGCAGGAAGACGCCGAGCGCAAGCTGTACCAGGCCATCGTGCGGGTGCGTCCGCAGGTGGACGCGGCCTTCGCCGCGCGCGACTTCACTGGCACCCTCAAGACGCTGGCCCAGCTGCGCGACGACGTCGACGGCTTCTTCAACGACGTGATGGTGATGGCCGAGGACGCGGCCCTGCGCAACAACCGCCTGGCCCTGCTGTCGCTGCTGCACACCATGATGAATCGCGTGGCCGACATTTCCAAACTGGCCGCGTAAGCAAGGGAGACCGGCATGAAGATGATCATCCTCGACCGCGACGGCGTCATCAACCACGATTCGCCGGCGTTCATCAAGTCGCCGGCGGAGTGGGTGCCGATTCCCGGATCGCTCGAAGCGATCGCCCGCCTCAACCAGGCCGGCTACCGCGTGGTGGTGGCCTCGAACCAGTCGGGCATCGCACGCGAGCTGTTCGACATGTGCATCCTGAACGCCATCCACCAGAAGATGCACGCCAGCGCGCAGCAGGTCGGCGCCACCATCGATGCGATCTTCTTTTGCCCGCATGCCGCCATGGACAGCTGCGACTGCCGCAAACCCAAGGCCGGCATGTTCGACGAAATCGCCAAGCGCTTCAAGGTCTCGCTCAAGGGCGTGCCGACGGTGGGCGACTCGCTGCGCGACCTGCAGGCCGGTTTTGTCAGCGGCTGCGTGCCTTACCTGGTCCTGACCGGCAAAGGCGCCAAGACCGCCGAAGTGGGCGGCCTGCCGCCTGGCACCCAGGTTTTCGCCGACCTGGCCGAGATGGTCAATTCGCTGCTCAAGACCAGTTCCGCAGGCCAGCACATCCCCACCTGAGCGGCACCCGTTTTTTTTATTCCATCCGTCTTGCGGAGAGTTCTTTGCATAACTTCACCCTGTTCCTGCGTTCCCTGTTGTTCACCGTCGTCATGGCCATTGCGACCGTGATCTGGGCCTGCGTCTGCTTCCTGGCCGCGCCGCTGCCCTACAACAAGCGCTTTTGGGTGACCTCGCGCTGGAATGTCTTCATCGTCTGGTGCGCCAGGGTCATTTGCGGCATCCGCTACCAGTTCAAGGGCTACGAGAACCTGCCCGACGCGCCGGTGATCCTGCTGTCGAAGCACCAGTCGGCGTGGGAGACCATCTTCCTGCTGCCGAACATGCTGCGCCCCCTGGTGTACGTGTTTAAAAAAGAAATACTGTATATCCCCTTTTTCGGCTGGGGCATGGCGCTGCTGCGCATGATCCCGATCGACCGCAAGCAGGGAATGAATGCATTCAAGCAGGTGGTCGCGCACGGCAGACGCCGCCTGGCCGACGGCCAATGGATTATCATGTTCCCTGAAGGGACCCGCATCCCGGTCGGACAGAAGGGCAAGTACAAATCCGGCGGCACCCGGCTCGCGATCGAAACGGGCACCGTGGTGGTGCCGATCGCGCATAATTCCGGCGAGTGCTGGCCCAAGAACTCCTTCCTGAAGCGGCCAGGATTGATCACCGTCTCGATCGGCAAACCCATATCGCCCGCAGGCCATACCCCTGACAGCTTGATGCAAGAGGTGGAAAATTGGATAGAATCAGAAATGCGCGTCATTTCGCCCCACGCCTACAAAGGTGGCTGAGCGATCTCAGTGCCCTGATCCGCGCATCGGCGCCGCAGCAAAACGAAACTTCACCCAAAATCAACGGCCAACAACTCGAATTATTCGCGCAGGACTTCTTCGCGGCGCTTGAACCGGCCGCCAAGGCACCGCCTTCCCAGCCGCTGTTCAAGGCGCCGCCTTCTCCACCGCGTGTGGTTTTCCCAACACCTCCCCGTGCTCCCGATGCGCCGCCGCTGCGCCGCATCCAGCTCGGACAGCACACGGTCGAATTCGAGCTGCGCCGCTCCAGCCGCCGCTCGATCGGCTTCATGATCGACGACGACGGCCTGCGCGTGACCGCGCCGCGGCGCCTGACGCTGGCCGAGATCGACAATGCGGTACGCGCCAAGCAGCGCTGGATCGTCAATAAGCTGTTCGAACGGGTCGAGCGGCGCGAAAAGCGCAATCAAAAGCCGCCGGTGCAATGGGTGGACGGGGCCGAGCTGCCGTATCTGGGGGGCCAGATCACCCTGCGCCTGATCGAGGCGCCGCGCAGCCGCTGCGAATTCGATCCGGTGCTGCGCCAGCTGACCGTGGGGGTGGTGCCGGGGCTGTCGGAGGCGCAGCTGCAGGAACGCGTGCGCCTGTGGTTCCAGGGCGAGGCCAGGCGGGTGTTCACCGAGCGCATGGAGCTGTACGCCCCGCGCCTTGGCGTCAGCTACCGCAACATGGCGCTGTCGTCGGCCGGCACGCGCTGGGGTTCCTGCACCATCGAGGGCAATATCCGTCTGAATTGGCGCCTGATCCATTACGCCCTGCCGCTGATCGACTACGTGGTCGCGCACGAACTGGCGCACCTTCTCGAGATGAACCACAGCGCGCGCTTCTGGGCCGCGGTGGAGTCGGTGTTTCCGGATTACGACGGGGCCAAGACGGCGCTGAGAAAGCGCTCGCTGGAGATGCCCGTCATATTCAGTTAGCGCTGCCGGCGCGGTGCGCTGCGCGCAAAACCGCGCCGAAATGGTCCATCGCCCGCATCTGCTCGGCGTTGAGGCAGCGGTAGGGAATCGGCAGGGTGCCGCGCTTGAGGACCATCATGTAGCCCGGCGAATAGCGCCGGATCGCGCTCACGTCCGTCCACGGGACCAGGGTCACGCCGGTGCCGTTGGCCCGCACGATGCCATGTTCGTCGATGGTGAAATCGTACAGATGGCGCGAGCGCCGCTGAACAAAAAAATTGAAGGCGGCGCCCCAGGTGCTCCTGGCCGTCATCCACAGGGCGGTCATGCCGCCGACACGGCGCCGGCGAATCAGGTAGCCGCTGTGCTGCCACATGAAGACGGTGTATTCGGCCAGCGAATAGCGCACCTTGAAGGCGAGCGCGCCGATAGCGAGTGCGGCGCCGCCTGAACCGCCGTGAACCGGGGCCGGACCAGGGCGTTCGCGCTGCATGATGGGAGCGCCCGGCGAACCACCGCCAACGCGCTTTGGATTGAACCAGAACATGGACTTCCCCTTTTTCTTATGGAGTCCATGGTACCAAACTAGTGCAGGAAAGGCCGTAACATGCCAACCGTGCGCAGGGTTGCGCCACGGTGTTGATTGGAAAACGCAACACCGCGCTCGCCCATGGCCGCGCGCGCACCATCATCGGCCAGCAAACGCGCCGCTTCGGCAAAAAGGGCCGCGCCATCGGCGATGCGCAGCGCCGCGCCGGCAGCGGTGGCTTCTTCTGTCACCTGGGAAAAATTGAAAGTATGGGGGCCAATCAGCACCGGCTTGCCAAGCGCGCACGCTTCGATCAGGTTCTGCCCGCCCAGCGGCAACAGCGATCCGCCGATGAACGCCAGGTCGCTGGCGGCATAGTAGGCGAACATCTCGCCCATCGAGTCTCCCAGCAGCACCTGGCTGGCCACGGCACCGTCGAGCTGCGAACGGCGCTGCACGGTGAGGCCGCGCGCGCCGGCCAGCTGCGCCACTTCGTCGAAGCGCTGCGGGTGGCGCGGCACGATCAGCAGCAGCAGGTCCGGCGGCAGGCCGCGCGCGCCCTGCAAGGCGTCGAGGATCAGGCTTTCCTCCCCTTCGCGGGTACTGGCGCACAGCAGGACCGGGCGCGCGCCGATCCGTTCGCGCAGCCAGGCGCCGGTCTGCAAGGCGGCCGGCGGCACCACCACGTCGAACTTGATGCTGCCGGTGACCGCGACGCGGGGCGCGCCCAGCGAACGGATGCGCTGTGCGTCGGCCTCGGTCTGCGCCGCCACCAGCGCGATGGCGCGGGCGGCATCGACCATCAGGCGGCCGAAGCGCCGGCCGCGCCGCAGCGAGCGTTCCGACAGGCGCGCGTTGACCAGGGCGACCGGCACGCGGCCCTGGCAGGCCGCGATCAGGTTAGGCCATACCTCGGTCTCCATCAGGATGCAGATGCGCGGATCGAAGTGGCGCAGGAAGCGCCTGACCATGATCCGGGTGTCGTAGGGCAGGTAAGCCTGCACCAGCCGGTCGCCGTGTTTGCCGAACAGGGCATGGCCGGTGGCGCGCCCGGTCGGGGTCATGTGGGTCAGCACGATGCGGCTGGCCGGCCAGGCCTGCATCAGCGCGTCGATCAACGGTTCGGCCGCGCGCGTTTCGCCCACCGAGACGGCGTGCACCCAGATGCTGTGGCGCGCCTCGATGGCCTTGCCGTAAAAGCCCAGCCGCTCGGCCCAGTGGCGGCGATAACCGGGCTCCTTGAAGCCGCGCCACCACAGGCGCGCCAGCACCAGCGGCATACCAAACCACCACAGCGCCGTATAAAGTAGCCGCATCAGGCCGCGCCCAGCAGTGCGCGCGCCGCGGCGATCACCTGGTCGGCCGAAGGCGGCGCGCCCTGCTCACCCAGGTTGACGATGCGCGGCGACCAGTTGCCTTCGGTTTTCCACCGGGGCGAGTCGGCGTAGATTTCCACGGTCGGGCGCACGAAGGCGGCGGCGATGTGGGTCAGGCCGGTGTCGACGCCGACCGCCAGCGCGGCATGGCACGCCAGTTCCACCGCATCGTCCATCGAGAGTTTGGGCAACACCTGGGCGTTCGGCATGGCGGCGGCAAGCTGCCCGGCATCGCGCTGTTCGGCGGGCGAGCCCCAGGCCAGCAATACCGGCATGGGTGCCAATGCGGCGCCCAGGGCGATCCAGTTCGCCGGCGCCCACTTCTTGGCGGCGCGCGCGGTTCCGTGGAAGAACACCGCATACGGCTCGGCCGGCAGCCAGTGCGGCCTGGGACCGTCGCCGGGCGCGGGCAGGCCGAAATCGGGCGGCGCGTCGAGGGTATAGCCGAGCGCCCTGGCGGCCACCATGCGCCCGCGCGCGACCGCGTGGGTGCGCGGATCGAGCGGGATCGACAGGGTATGGAAGATGCGCGAGATGCCTTCGTACCCGGAGCCTTCGCTGCCGTTGGCCAGGCCGACCTTGCGCCCGCCCGGGCGCACCCGCGCCGCGCCCATGATCACGCCGGTCTTGAGCAGGCCCTGGGTGTCGAACACGTAGTCGTACTGCTCTTCGCGCAGGGTGCGGAAGAAGGCGCCGATCTCGCGCCGGGTGGCCGCCTGGCCCAGGCTCTTGCGCCAGCGCCGCAGCGCCCAGGGGATGATCTTGCGCACGTGCCGATTGCGCCGCACCAGGCTGACGTAGCCCTCCTCCACCACCCAGTCGATGGTGGCCTCGGGATGGTGGCGCAGGATATCGGCCACCATCGGCAGGTTGTGCAGCACGTCGCCCAGCGACGAGACCCGCACCAGCAGGATCTTCACTTTAGAACGGCAGCTGCGCGTCGGGTTTGGCCGCCACGATCACACGGCGGAACTCGGCCTGGATGCGGCGCAGCGCTTCCGGGGTCTCGGCCTCAAAGCGCATCACCACCACCGGAGTGGTGTTGGACGAACGCGCCAGGCCGAAGCCGTCGGCGTATTCCACCCGCAGGCCGTCGATGTCGATGATGCGCTCGGCGCCCTCGAATGTGGCGCCGGTGCGCAGCGCTTCGATCAGGGTCACGCTTTCGCCCTCGGCCAGGTGCAGGTGCAGTTCGGGCGTGCTGTCGGACTGCGGCAGCGCGTTCAGCAGGGCCGACGGGTCGGCCACGCGGGTCAGCAGTTCGAGCAGGCGCGCGCCCGAGTACAGGCCGTCGTCGAAGCCGTACCAGCGGTCCTTGAAGAAGATATGGCCGCTCATTTCGCCGCCCAGCGGGGCGCCGGTCTCGCGCAGCTTGGCCTTGACCAGCGAGTGGCCGGTCTTCCACATCAGCGGCTGGCCGCCGTGCCTGGCGATGTAGGGCGCCAGATGGCGCGTGCACTTGACGTCGTACAGGATCTGCGCGCCGGGGTTGCGCGACAGGACGTCGGCGGCGAACAGCATCATCTGGCGGTCTGGATAAATGATCTGGCCATCCTTGGTGACCACGCCCAGGCGGTCGCCGTCGCCGTCGAAGGCCAGGCCGATTTCGGCGTCGCTCTCGCGCAGGCAGGCGATCAGGTCCTGCAGGTTTTCCGGGTGGGCCGGATCAGGATGGTGGTTCGGGAAGGTGCCGTCGACTTCGCAGAACAGTTCGATCACCTCGCAGCCCATCCCGCGGAACAGGTCGCCCGCGAATGCGCCGGCCACGCCGTTGCCGCAGTCGACCGCCACCTTGATCGGGCGGGCGATCCTGACGTCGCCGATGATGCGCTGCAGGTAGGCCGCGCGGATGTCGTGGGTGCTGTAGCTGCCCGGCGTGGCGGCGCTGCTGCCGTCATGCGCTTCGATGCTGCGGTACAGCGCCTGGATGGTCTCGCCGTGGATCGCTTCGCCGGCCAGCACCATCTTGAAGCCGTTGTAGTTGGGCGGGTTGTGGCTGCCGGTGACCATGATGCCCGAGGTCGCGCCCAGCTCGTGGGTGGCGAAATACACCATCGGGGTGGCCACCAGGCCCAGGTCGATCACGTCCACGCCCGCCGCCTGCAAGCCTTGCGCCAGCGCCGCAGCCAGTTCCGGGCCGGACAGGCGGCCGTCGCGCCCGATCACGACCTTGCGTTCGCCCTTGGCCAGCGCCGCCATGCCGAACGCATGGCCGATCCGGCGGGCGACGCCGGCATCCAGGGTGCTGCCGATGACGCCACGAATATCGTAGGCCTTGAAGATCGATTTGGACAGAGCAAGCATAGGGACCTGAAAATGGGTGAAGTGGGAAAAGCCGCGGCGCAGGCGTACTCCTGGCGGACAGTCTGGGCAAACGTCGGGAAAATCAAACAGACACCGAGCAAAAATGCATCGGGTGATATTGTAGCGGCAAGCCGGGCCGTTGGGAAATGCAGGCCTGTTTGCCTGGCCGCTAGCGCGGAGGTATTACCGGGGTCCTCGAAACACCTACTGCGCGGCGCAATTTTCGAGGTCCCCTGGCGCTGGCGCTTATACGCGCAGCTTGTCGAGCGACTTGCCGCCGTCGACCCATTCCTTGACCCATTTCGGCTGGCGCCCACGGCCAGTCCATTGCTGGGCGGCATTGTCGGGATTGCGGTAACGAACTGCCACGGTACCGGTCTTGGCGCCGCGCGCGCCAGTGGCGATCAGGTCTTTTAACGGAACCCCGACGCTTTGGGCAATGGCCAGAATCTGTTCACGCGCTTTCGCTACTTCCTGGTGCTCGCGTTTTTTCATTTCCTGTTTGATTTGATCCTGCAGGTTGCGCAGATCACCAAGAGACATATTTGACAGATCCATCATCGTTCCTCAAAAAGGTAGTTGAAACAAAATAAGTGAATTCTCACCAATTGTCGCAATATACTACATTTGCGGGTCAGTGCCGGTTTTTCTTGTGCAAAATGAGCCAGCGCGGTGACTTGAAACGCACAATACGCGCATACAGCCAGACATAACTGACCACGAACAATAAGCAGAAGCAAATCAATATCCCGGTGTTCCGCCAAAACAGCGTGGCCGGGATAACCGCCATCAGGGAAAACAGCCACAGATAGGGCGAGGTCATGGAATTACGCTTCATCAGTGCGCGTGCTTCTTTTGGCCCGACCGCCCATTGAACAATACGTCGGAAAACCAGGCTGTGCAAGTGAATTCCATCGGGCATAGCGGGCGACTTCCCGCGCAGGAACAGGCGCCGGTAGGCGGAAAATACGGTTTCGAAGGCGGGATAGATCAACAGCAAGGCGGCGTACCAGGTCGATACCTGCTCATGCCGCATGACCAGCATTAATGCCAGCTCGCCCAGCATAAAGCCGATAAAATATGCGCCCCCATCGCCGAGGAAAATCAGGGCGATCGGATAGTTCCATATCAGGAAGCCGGCGGTGGCGCCGGCCACCATCAGGGCCGACACCAGCACAAACACATCGCCGACCTGGGCCGCGACATAGGCCAGCGAAATGAGCATGCAGATCGTCACCACGCTGGCCAGGCCATTGAATCCATCGATAATGTTGACAGCATTGGCAATACCGGCCACCGCCAGCACCGTCAGCGGCAGCGCAATCCAGCCCGAATCGATTTGCCAGCTGCTATAGGGAATATCGATGCGGCCGATTTTTGCATCCAGCAGCAGGTAACCGAGCAAAGCGGCCGCCATTGTCAACACCAGCCGCCGTAATGCGCTGACATTTCCCGTATAGTCTTCCGCGATCCCGCCAATGAAGGCAAATAGCGAGCACATCAGTAATGCCCCCATCCATTGGAACATGGCCGGCACCCGCCATACGGTAATGGCGGCGCTGAGCAGGACGGCGGCGAATATCGGCATGCCGCCGATGCGGGCCACCGCATGCGAATGCACTTTCTGGACGCCGATAAAATTGCTATCGAGGGCGGGGCCGTGCAGTTTGACCTGCTTGATGACGAGCAGGGTCATCAAGGCAGACGCAACGAAACTCACGAGGAATGAAAACATTGATTTTGGTAGTAGGCGGAACGGGCGGATTGCGGCGCCGCGCGGCAAGGCGCGCAGGCAAAAACAAGGCCGCATCCCTTGCAAAACAGGCAGTGTTAAAAGCGTAATCCGTGATTGTACCGGATTACGCGAAGCGAACTTATCGTAAAAGTGTCACGCCAGGCACAAGGCCAGTGCCTGCTGCCATTCGGGAAGGTTGCACAGGGCGCGCAATTTTCCGGAATCGAGCACCGAATTGCGCGGCCGCATGGCCGCCACCGGATACTGGTCGCTGCTTATGGGGGTCACGCGGCACGGCAGGCCGGCTTGCGCGACGATGGCTTCGGTAAAGCCGCACCAGGTGGTCTCGCCCTGGCTGCTCAGGTGGTACACGCCGCTGTGGCGTTTCCACCACGCAGGTCCCTGGGCACGGGCCTGTCCCAGCAGCAAGGCGGTGCTATCGGCCACCGTGCGGCTCCAGGTCGGCGCGCCGTGCTGGTCGCTGACGATGCGCAACTCCTCGCGCTCCCGCCCCAGCGTCAACATGGTCAGCAAAAAGTTTTTCCCGCGCATGCCGTACACCCAGCTGGTGCGCAGGATCAAGTGGTCGATGCCGGCTGCGCGCACGCCCTCCTCCCCGGCCAGCTTGCTGCGTCCGTAGATATTGAGCGGATTGGGCGAGTCGCTCTCGGTGTAGGCGCCGGTCTTGGTGCCGTCGAACACGTAATCGGTCGAGTAATGCACCATCGCCGCGCCCAGCAGCCTTGCCTCGGCCGCCATCAGGGCCGGCGCTTCGGCATTGATGCGCTGGGCCAGCGCCGGCTCGGCCTCGGCCTGGTCCACGGCCGTGTAGGCGGCCGGATTGACGATCAGGTCGGGGCGCACCGCGCGCAGCACCGCGCGCACCTGGTCGAGCTTGCTCAAGTCCAGCTGCGCACGGCCGGGCGCAATCACTTCGCCCAAGCCTTGCAGGCTGCGTTCGAGCTCATAGCCGATCTGGCCGGTGGCACCGGTCAGCAGGATTTTCACCGGAATACCTCGGCATCGGCCAGCAGCACGCCGGTGCTGTCCTTGACCGACAGCATGGGCGGGCCGCTGAGCGGCCAGTCGATCGCCAGCGCCGGATCGTTCCACAGCAGGGCACGCTCATGTTCCGGCGCCCAGTAGTCGGTGGTCTTGTACAGGCATTCGGCGCTCTCGCTGGTGACCACGAAACCGTGCGCGAACCCGGGCGGCACCCACATCTGGAGGCGGTTCTCCGCCGACAGTTCGGCGCCGACCCAGCGGCCGAAAAACGGCGAGGACGCGCGCAGGTCGACCACCACATCGAAGATCGCGCCGGCAAGGACACGCACCAGCTTGCCCTGCGGCTGTTTGATCTGGTAATGCAGGCCGCGCAAGACATTGCGCGCCGATTTGGAATGATTGTCCTGCACGAAACTGGTTGCAATCCCGGTCAGCGACTCGAATTTGCGGGCATTGTAGCTTTCGAAGAAAAAGCCGCGGTCGTCGCCATACACTTGCGGGTCGAGCAGCAATACTTCGGGAATGGCGGTGGGTGTGACTTTCATCAAAATACCTTGTCCTGCAATACCTGCAGCAGGTATTGACCGTAGCCATTTTTTATCAAAGGAGCAGCCAGTTTTTCCAGCGCGGCCCCATCGATGTAGCCCTTACGGTAGGCAATTTCTTCCGGCACCGCCACTTTCAATCCCTGGCGTTTTTCGATTGTACCGATAAATTGGGAGGCATCCATCAGCGATTCATGGGTGCCGGTGTCGAGCCAGGCCATGCCGCGCCCCATCACCTGCACCGACAAAGAGCCGGCTTCCAGATAGGTCCGGTTAACATCGGTGATTTCCAGTTCGCCGCGCGCCGACGGCTTGATCGACGCGGCGATATCGCAGACTTGCTGGTCATAGAAATAAAGTCCGGTCACGGCATAATTCGATTTCGGCCGCAGCGGTTTTTCTTCGATCGACACGGCTTGCTGGTCGGGGCCGAATTCCACCACCCCGTAGCGTTCCGGATCGAGCACGTGATAGGCGAATACCGTGGCGCCCTCGGTGCGCGCATTGGCGGCATTGAGTTTGATGTCGAGCCCATGGCCATAATAGATGTTATCGCCCAGGATCAGCGCCGAAGGGTTGTCCCCGACAAATTCGCGGCCGATGATAAACGCCTGCGCCAGCCCGTCCGGCGACGGCTGTACCGCGTACGACAGGGCAATGCCCCACTGGCTGCCATCGCCCAGCAGTTCGCGAAAGCGCGGCGTGTCCTGCGGGGTCGAGATAATCAGGATCTCGCGGATGCCGGCCAGCATCAGGGTGGTCAGCGGATAATAAATCATGGGCTTGTCGTAGATCGGCAGCAGCTGCTTCGATACGGCCATGGTGATCGGATACAGGCGCGTGCCCGATCCGCCTGCCAGGATAATGCCCTTGCGTTGCGCCATGATTACGCTCCCCGGTTATCGTAGTTTTGATTGACCCACGTAAGATAAGCACCGGAACGCACGTTGGCCACCCAATCCTGATGGGTCAGATACCAACGCACGGTCTTGTGGATACCACTCGCAAAAGTTTCGGCCGGTTTCCAGCCCAGCTCGCGCTCGAGTTTGCGCGCATCGATCGCATAGCGGCGATCGTGGCCGGGCCGGTCGGTGACATAGGTGATCTGGTCGCGGTAACTGCCGTCCGCTTTCGGCGCCTCGCGGTCGAGAATATCGCACAAGGTGTGCACCACCTCGAGATTGGCCATTTCATTCCAGCCGCCCACGTTGTACACCTCGCCCACCCGCCCGGCTTCCAGCACGCGCCGGATCGCGGCGCAATGGTCGCTGACGTACAGCCAGTCGCGCACCTGCATGCCGTCGCCGTAAATGGGCAGCGGTTTGCCATCCAGCGCATTCGAAATGACCAGTGGAATGAGCTTCTCGGGGAAGTGAAACGGCCCGTAATTGTTCGAGCAATTGGTCGTCAGCGTGGGAAAACCGTAGGTGTGGTGGTAGGCCCGCACCAGGTGGTCGGAAGCGGCTTTCGAGGCCGAGTATGGGCTATTCGGCGCATACGCCGTGGTTTCGCTGAACGGCGCGTCACTTGGTCCGAGCGAACCGTACACCTCGTCGGTGGACACGTGCAGGAAGCGGAACCCCGCTTTTTCGTCCGCCGCCAGGCCGCTCCAGTATTCGCGCGCGGCCTCCAGCAGCGCAAACGTACCGTTGATATTGGTCGAAATGAAGGCGGCCGGGCCGTGAATCGACCGGTCCACATGGCTCTCGGCGGCAAAATGCACGATCGCGCGCGGACGATGCGCCCGCATCAGCTCGAGCATGCGTTCGCGTTCGACGATATCGGCCTGCACAAAAATGTGGCGCGTATCGCCCTGCAGCGAGGCCAGATTCTGCACATTGCCGGCATAGGTGAGCTTATCGACATTCACCACGGCCTCGCTGGACTGCGCCAGCCAGTCCAGCACAAAATTGGATCCGATAAAACCCGCACCACCTGTGACTAAAATCATTTAGTATCCCGCCCAGCCTTTTGGAGTTCAGGACACAATTCTATGTGAAACTGACGCTCCTCAAAGAATTTAATAGAGGACGTTTTCCGTCGCACCACGGTATTATCAGCTCATCATGAAATCCTATGCCATCGGCGACTTGCAAGGCTGCGCGCACGAAGCGGAGGTGCTGCTCGCGCGCATCGCGCAAGACGCGGGTGGCCCCGGCCCCGCCCGCATCATTTTCGTCGGCGACCTGATTAACCGTGGACCGGCTTCGCTGGACGCGCTGCGGCGCGTGCGCGGGCTGGCCGCGGCCAGCGGCGGCCAGGTCGAGGCGGTGCTGGGCAACCACGACCTGCATTTGCTGGCGGTGGCCGCCGGGGTACAAAAGCTGTCCCGGTCCGACACCCTCGATGAGATCCTGGCCGCGCCCGACCGCGACGAGTTGATCGACTGGCTGCGCGCGCGCCCCATGGCGCTGATGGAAAAAGGCCACCTGCTGGTGCACGCCGGGGTGGCCCCGCAGTGGAGCGCCGAGCGCACCATCGCGCTGGCGCACGAAGTGGAAAGCGCGCTGCGCGGACCGGCCTGGAAGGACTTCCTGGCCCAGATGTACGGCAACGAGCCGGCGCGCTGGGACGACAGCCTGCACGGCATGGCGCGCCTGCGCTGCATCGTCAACGCACTGACCCGCATGCGCCTGTGCGAGCCCGACGGCACCATGGATTTCAAGGAGAAGGAAAGCGCCGCCGCCCCGGCCGGCTCGACGCTGATGCCCTGGTTCGAACTGCCCGCCCGCCATAGCGCCGGCACCCCGGTGGTGTTCGGCCACTGGTCCGCGCTCGGCCTGCTGCTGCGCGACGACGTGATTGCGCTCGACAGCGGCTGCGTGTGGGGCGGCCACCTGAGCGCCGTCTGCCTGGACGACCGCAGCCTGCTGCAGGTCGACTGCCCCGAATACAAACGGCCCGGCCGCTAGCCCAGCTCTTTTTGAATCGCCAGGTAGGCCTGCGCGGCCAGCTCGCGCCGCTGGGCGCCGCTGGCGGCGATCGGCTCCAGGCAGCTCAGCCGGGCGCGGATCGCGCCGCCCGACAGTATCCGCAGCATGCTCTCGGCAAAGCTCATGTCGCCGATAAAATCGACACCCGGATGCAGCGCGCCGTGCGCGTCCACATAGCGCAGCGCGTACGGCTGCACCACGCAGTGCGCGTCGATGGCGGCTTCGAACAGATTGGCGTGAAACGGCAGCAGGCTGCCCTGGGCTGCCGTGGTCCCTTCGGGAAAAAAAGCCACCCGCTCGCCCGCCTGGAGACTGGCCACCAGCCCTTTGAAGATGTGGCGCAGATCGCGCCGGCTGCCGCGCGCGATGAACACCGTGCCCGCCTGGGCGGCCAGCCAGCCCAGCACCGGCCAGGCGCGGATCTCGGCCTTGGCGACGAAGCGCGCGGGCAGCACCGCGTTGATGGTGAAAATGTCCAGCCAGGACACGTGATTGGCCACGATCATGGCGTGTTCGAGCGCCGCCACGCCTGGCGCCAGTTCGACCGTGATGCCGCAGATGGCAAGCAGCTGGCGCGACCAGCGCTGGATGCGCCGGTTACGCGCTTCCAGGCCGAGCCACGGGAACACCGCGGCACAGGTGGCGAGACCCGTGACAAGGTGCAGCAGGACGCGCGCAAGGCGCAAGGCGAGCTTGATATTCAAATTCAAATGAGCGCTGGCGTTCCCGCGCCAGGCGGGAACGCTGGATGATTAGCGTTGGTAGGCGACGCGGCCGGCCACGATGGTCGTGCGTACCTGTCCCGCCAGATCATACCCCACGAAGGGCGTGTGCTTGCCCTGGCTGGCCAGGGCCGACGCTTCGACCGTCCAGCGCGCGTGCGGATCGAATACCACGACGTCGGCATCGGCGCCCACCGCCAGCTGTCCGACCGGCAGGCCGGCCACGCGGGCGGCGTCGCAGGTGATGCGCGCGAGCGCCGTCGACAGCGGCGCGCGCTGCTCGTCGCCCCACTTGAGCGTCAGCGACAGCAGCAGCTCCAGGCCGGTGGCGCCGGGGGATGCTTCGCCGAAGGGCAGCAGCTTTTCGTCGTCGTCCACCGGCGTGTGGTCCGAGCAGACCGCGTCGATGGTGCCGTCCAGCAGAGCGGCGCGGATGGCGTCGCGGTCGCGCTGGCTGCGAAACGGCGGCGTGACGCGCGCATTCGAATCGAAGAAGCCGATGTCGGCATCGGTCATGTGCACGTGGTGCACGCCGACGTCGCAGCTGACCGGCAAGCCTTCCTTCTTGGCCGCGCGCACCAGCTCCAGGCCGGCCGCCGACGACATGCGGCACAGGTGCACGCGCGCGCCGGTGGCGCGCACCAGTTCGAACAGGGTGTGCAGCGCGATCGTCTCGCTCATCACCGGTACGCCGGCCAGGCCGAGGCGCGATGCCAGCGGGCCGGCGTGGGCGATGCCGCCGCGGCCGATGTGCGCATCCTGCGGACGCACCCACACGGTGAAGCCGAAGGTCTTGGCGTACTGCAGGGCGCGCAGCAGCACGGTGGTGTCGAGCACCGGTTCCTCGGCCTGCGAAAAGCCAATGCAGCCGGCATCGGTCAGCTCGGCCATCTCGGTCAGCTTCTCGCCTTTCAGGCCGGTGGTCAGCGCGCCCAGCGGATGCACGCGCGCCTGATTGAGTTTGCCGGCGCGGTGGCGCAGCATCTCCACCAGGCCCGGTTCGTCGAGCACCGGTTCGGTGTCGGGCGGGCACACCAGGCTGGTCACGCCACCCTGCATGGCCGCCTGCATCTCGGATTTCAGCGTGGCCTTGTATTCGTAACCCGGCTCGCGCAGGCGCGCCGACAGGTCGACCAGGCCGGGCGCGACGACCAGCCCGCTGGCGTCGATGGTGCTGTCGGCGCTAAAGCCGGCCGGCGCGCTGCCGATGGCCGCCACCTTGCCGTTGTCAATGAACAGATCCTTGAGCGCGTCCACTCCGTTTGCCGGGTCGACCAGGCGCCCGTTCTTGATATGTAATTTCATCCTTGCGTCCCTGCCAAAATACTCATCACCGCCATGCGTACCGCGATCCCGAAAGTCACCTGCGGCAGGATCACCGCCTGCGCGCCGTCCGCCACCGCCGAATCGATCTCGACCCCGCGGTTCATCGGCCCCGGGTGCATCACGATCGCATCCGGCTTGGCCAGCGCCAGCCGCTCGGGGGTCAGGCCGTAGCTCTTGAAGTATTCCTGGGCCGAGGGCAGCAGCGCCCCGCTCATGCGCTCGTTCTGCAGGCGCAGCATGATGATCACGTCGACGTCCTTCAAGCCTTCATCCATGTTGGTGAAGACCCGCACGCCCATCTGTTCCAGCCCGCCCGGCAGCA
Organism: uncultured Oxalobacteraceae bacterium; assembly: GCA_946480015.1. The sequence goes on from CAMLIL010000007.1 coordinate 65,830, forward strand.
GGGTGTGCGGACCGATGGCGCGCACTTCCGGCACGCCCAGGGTGGTCAGCGCGTGGATGTCCGAGCGCGCCACCCGGCTGTGCAGGATGTCGCCGACGATGGCCACGCGCAGCTTGGTGAAGTCCTGCTTGTAGTGGCGGATGGTGTACATGTCCAGCAGGCCCTGGGTCGGGTGGGCGTGCCGTCCATCGCCGGCGTTGACCACGTGGACGTGCGACTGGCGCGTGTCGATCAGGTGCTTGGCGATCAGGTAGGGCGCGCCCGACTGCGAGTGGCGCACCACGAACATGTCGGCGTGCATGGCCGACAGGTTGTCGATGGTGTCGAGCAGCGACTCGCCCTTGCTGGCCGAGGAGGCCGAGATGTTCAGGTTGATCACGTCGGCCGACAGGCGCTTGGAGGCGATCTCGAAGGTGGTGCGGGTGCGCGTGGAGTTCTCGAAGAACAGGTTGAACACGCTCTTGCCGCGCATGAGCGGCACTTTCTTGACCTCGCGGTCGGAGATTCCCACGAAGCTCGATGCGGTGTCGAGGATATGGTTGACGATGGACTTGGGCAGTCCTTCGATGCTCAGCAAATGCTGTAGCTCGCCATTTTTGTTCAGTTGCGGATTAAGCATGGTCTTCTTTTATTGTTAGCGTAAATTTTCCCTCTGCGCTGCGCGACAGCTCCAGCGATTGCGTGGCCGACAGCTCGACGGTCGCGCCGGCAAACGCGGCCGCCACCGGCAGTTCGCGTCCGCCCCGGTCGGTCAGGGTGGCCAGCATGACCCGCGCCGGACGGCCGTAGTCGAACAGCACATTGACGGCCGCGCGCACGGTGCGGCCGGTGAACAGCACGTCGTCGACCAGCACGATGGTGGCATGGTCGACGTTAAAGCCGATCTGGGTCGACTTCACGTGCGGCTGCAGGCCCTTTTTGGCGTAGTCGTCGCGGTAGAACGAGATGTCGATGAAGCCCAGGCGCGCAGTCAGGCCCAGGTCGGCCGCCAGCCGTTCGGCCACCCAGGCGCCGCCGGTGTGGATGCCGACGATGGCGGCGTCGCTCACGCCGGCCAGGCCGGCGCGGGTCTGCTCCAGCAGTGTCTGATACAGCGCTTCGGCGTCGAGTTGCTTAGTTATGATGGACATGGTCGTCAAAGTATTGTTGCAAGATGATGGAAGCGGCCTTGGCGTCGATGATGTCGCCGCGCCGGGACGGGATCACCGCCGAGGAATAGCGTTCGTCCACCAGAGTCACCGGCAGATTGAAGCGGCCATGCAGCTGGTTGGCGAAGCGGCGGCTGCGCAAGGTCATGTCGTGTTCGGCGCCGTCCGGGTGGCGCGGTTCGCCCACCACCAGCAGGGCCGGGCGCCATTCGTCGATCAGCGCGCCGATCTGGGCGAAGCGGGTGGCATTGTCGATCGCCTTGACCACGGCCAGCGGCTGCGCCTGGCCGGTCAGGGTGTTCCCCATCGCGATGCCGATGCGCTTGATGCCGAAGTCGAATCCCAGGACCAGTTCAACGGACGGTTGCTGCGTGCCCTCACTCACCACGCATGGCCTTACGCATGGCCGGCCTCGGAGGCCAGCATCATCGGGTCGATGCCGAGCAGCTTGATGGCGGCGTTGTAACGCTCCTCGATCGGCAGGTCGAACAGTACGTGCGGCTCGGCCGGCACGGTGAGCCAGCCGTTGCGGCCGATCTCTTCTTCCAGCTGGCCCGGGCTCCATCCCGAGTAGCCGATCGACACCAGCAGGCGCTTGGGACCGTCGCCGTTGGCGACCGCTTCGAGCACGTCGATGGATGTGGTGAAGGCCACGTCCTGGGTCACGGTCAGCGAGGACGAGTAGCGCGAACCCGGGGTGTGCAGCACGAAGCCGCGGTCGTCCTGGACCGGGCCGCCGAACATGATCGGCTCGTTGACGACGGTGGTGCGCAGGCCGTCGGCCAGTTTCAGGTCGATGCGTTCGAACAGCACTTCCATGGTCATGTCGGTGGGCTTGTTGATCACCACCCCCAGCACGCCCTTGTCGTTGTGTTCGCAGATGTATACCACGGTGCCGCCGAAAATCGGATCCTCCATCGACGGCATGGCAATTAGAAAGTGATTGGCCAGATTCAGCGCCGATGGGGCGGGCTCGCCGCTGCCCATCTCGACGCCGTTGACAGGATTGGTCGTGTCTTGCGTCATGCCAGGCATAGGCAGAGGATTGCCGATTTTGCTTTTTTTCATACGCGTCTCACTCTGCTCGCTCTCTGGTGTTTGCTGCTGGTATCCGGCTACGACAAGGGGGACTTCGACAAACCGCAGCGAAACGACGCCGCACGGTAGGTTTTTGAGGTTCCCAATGATCTTTTCGATAGTTTACACTGATTTAGGCCCGGACCGTCGCGAAGCCCGCTCCGGGGCACCATCAAAATCGATGGTAGGCACGAAAAAGTGTCGCGGCCTTGACCCCGAGCATGATGATGAAGCAGAGCAACTCTTTGGTGTGGTTTCGGCGCGACCTTCGCTGTTTCGATAACGCGGCCTTGCATCACGCGCTAATTTCATCGAATGTCGTCCATTGCGTCTTCATCTACGACACGACAATTTTGGACAGCCTGCCGCGCGCCGACCGCCGCGTTGAATTCATCCACGCCAGTATCGCCGAGCTCGAGGCCGAGCTGCGCGCGCTCGGCGGCGGCCTGCTGGTGCGCCATGCCGACCCCGCCGAAGCGATTCCCGCGCTGGCCGCCGAATTGCGGGTGGACGCGGTGTTCGCCAACGAAGATTACGAGCCGCAAACCATCGCGCGCGACGCGGCCGTGGCGCAGGCGCTGGCGCAGGCGGGACGGCGCCTTGTGCTGAGCAAAGACCAGGTCATTTTTCACAAGGACGAGGTGCTCACCCAGGGTGGCCGGCCGTTTTCCGTCTTTACTCCTTATAAGAATGCGTGGCTCAGGCGCGCCGCCGCCGAACCGCAGTGCATGGCGCCCTACCCGGTCGAACCGCACACGGCGGCGCTGGCCGCCCCCGGCGCCGATGCGGTCCTGCCGACGCTGGCGCAGCTGGGCTTCGAGCCGACCAATCTGCACGAACTGGGCATCGTGCCGGGCATGCGCGGCGCATCGAGCCTGTTCGAGGATTTCATCGGGCGCATCGGCACCTACGGCGACGCGCGCAACTACCCGGCCGTGAAGGGCACTTCCTACCTGTCGGTGCACCTTCGCTTCGGCACGCTGTCGATCCGCCATCTGGTGCGCACCATGGTCGAACTGATCGCGCGCGGCGGGGGTGGCGAAGGCGCGGCGGTGTGGCTGACGGAACTGGTCTGGCGCGAGTTTTACCAGCAGGTCCTGTTTCACCACCCGCAGGTGGCCGCACACGCCTTCAAGCCGGCCTACGACGCCATCGAGTTCGAATCCGGCCCCGGGGCCGAAGCCATGTTTGCGGCGTGGTGCGAGGCACGCACCGGCTACCCGCTGGTGGACGCGGCCATGCTGCAGCTGAACCACAGCGGCTACATGCACAACCGCCTGCGCATGGTCAGCGCCTCCTTCCTGGTCAAGGACCTGGGGATCGACTGGCGCTGGGGCGAGCGCTATTTCGCGCTGCGGCTCAACGACTACGACCTGGCTTCGAACAACGGCGGCTGGCAGTGGGCCGCCTCGACCGGCTGCGACGCCCAGCCCTGGTTCCGCATCTTCAATCCGGTCACGCAGTCGGAAAAATTCGACGCCGAGGGCAGCTTCATCCGGCGCTACCTGCCGCAACTCGACAGCCTGTCGGCGAAAGAGATCCACGCGCCTTGGCTGGCGCCGCACAAAAAAATACGGCTCGGGGTGGATTACCCCGAGCCGATCGTCGTGCATGAGCAAGCGCGCAAGAAAACCCTGGCGCGCTACGCGGTCGTCAAGAGCTAGGCGCCCACCGGCATCTCGCGCTTGAGCAGGCCGGAAATCGCCGCCAGCAGCACGTCTTCCTGGAACGGTTTGCCGAAATAGGCGTTCACGCCCAGGTCGAGCGCGTAGTTGCGGTGCTTGTCGGCGGTGCGCGAGGTGATCATGATGATGGGCACATCATGCGTGCTGTCGTTGCCGCGGATGTTGCGCGTCAGGTCGAAGCCGTCCATGCGCGGCATCTCGATATCGACCAGCATCAGGTCGGGCACGGTCTCCTGCAGGCGTTCGAGCGCATCGACGCCGTCCTTGGCCAGCATCACCTGATAGCCTTCGCGCTCGAGCAGGCGCTGGGTCACCTTGCGCACGGTGAGCGAATCGTCCACCACCATCACCACGTAGTCGCGCGCCGGCATCCGGGTCAGCGGCACCGCCATCGCACTGCCCGCGCCGGGCCGCAGTTCCGGATGATTATCCAGATGCTGGGCCAGCGCCACCGGGTTCAAAATCAGCACGATGTCGCCCGAACCGAGCACGGTGGCCCCGGCGATGCCGATCATGCGCGACAGCTGCGGGCCGACGTTCTTGATCACCACCTCGCGGTTGCCCTGCACGTCGTCGACCTGCACGGCCAGACGGTCGGTGCCGTTCTTCAAAATCAGCACCGGGCAGGAACGCTGCACCATCGGGTGCGCGTCCGGCCCGCCCAGCAGATTGGGCAGGAAATGCAGCGCCACCGGCTGGCCCTGGAACTGCACGAAGCCAGCCGCATGCGCCTCCTTCAGCGCCGATTCCTTCAGCTGCAGCACCTGTTCGACCAGGATCGAGGGCATCGCATAGGTGCGCCCGGCGCTGGTGGTCAGCACCACCTGGGTGACGGCCAGGGTCAGCGGCAGGTGAATCGTGAAGCAGGCCCCAAGGCCCGGCGTGGAGGCGATGTCGACCCGCCCGCCCAGCGCCTGCGCCTGCGAGCGCACCACGTCCATGCCGACCCCGCGTCCGGCCAGCTCGGTGAGCGTGTCGGCGGTCGAAAAGCCCGGCGCGAAAATCAGGTCGGCCGCGTCATGGTCGCTGACCTCGGCGCCAGGCGCCAGCAGGCCGTTTTCGCGCGCCTTGGCGCGGATGCGGCCCAGGTCAAGGCCGGCGCCGTCGTCGGTGAACTGAATCACCACTTCGTTACCCTGCTGGCTGGCCTGGATCAGCAGTTCGCCGGTTTCGGCCTTGCCGCTGGCGCCGCGCCTGGAGCGCGCTTCGATGCCGTGCACGATGGCGTTGCGCAGCAGGTGTTCGAACGGCGCGGCCATCTGTTCGAGCACGCTGCGGTCGATCTCGACCGAACCGCCGCGAATATCCAGGTTGACGCGCTTGTCGACTTCCTTGGCGGTCTGGCGCGCCACGCGGAACAGGCGCTCGGACAGGCTGGCGAAAGGCACCATGCGCACCCGCATCAGGTCGCGCTGCAGATCGCGCGTCAGGCGCGACTGCGTGACCAGATCGGTGCTGGCGCCGTCGATGGTGCGGCCCAGGCTTTCGTGGAAGGAGGCCACGTCGTTGACGCTTTCGGCCATCATCCGGGTCAGTTCCTGCAGACGGGTGAAGCGGTCGAATTCAAGCGGATCGAATTCGCGTTCGCCGGCGATCGACATGCGCGAGGCGATCTGCGATTCGGCCTGCATCTCGACTTCGCGCAGCTGGTGGCGCAGCCGCGCCAGGTTGTCGGAGAAGTCGGACAGCGAGGTTTTCAGCGAGGCGACCTGGCTTTCCAGCTTGGAGCGGGTGATCGATACTTCGCCGGCCTGGTTGACCAGGCGGTCGAGGATGTCGGCGCGCACCCGCACCAGCGGCGTGCGCTGCTGGGCGCCCTGCTCGTCGGCCGGCTGCACCGGCGCCAGGGCCGGCAGCGGCGTGGCGGACTGCGCGCCGCCGGCAGGATTTTGCAACTGTTCGAACAGCACCAGCGCATGATCGTAGTTGGCCAGCAGTTCGTCGAACGCGGCCGGCGTGGTGGTGCCGGCATGGACCATGTTCTCGATCTGCGTCTCGATATCGTGCGCGTGCTGGCCCAGACGCATCGCGCCGGCCATGCGCGCGCTGCCCTTGACCGTGTGCAGCGCCCGCTGCAGCATCTGGGCCGGAGCGGTATCGCCCGGATTGGCTTGCCAGGTGCGCAGGCCTTTGCCGATTTCCGGCAGCAGGTCGGTGGCTTCTTCGATAAACACCGGCAGCAGGTCGGCATCGAGCTCGTCGCCGATCACCAGTTCGGCCGCGACGGCGCTGGCTTCGGGCTGCGGTTCGCTCGGCGCCGGCGGTTCCGGTTCCGGCTCGTCGCCGATCAGTTCCGGTTCGAGCTCGGGTTCGCTGGCGTCGTCCGGGTCATCCTCCTCGATCACCGGCGGCGGCGACTGGGTCAGCACCGGCGCGTCGAACGGGTCGTCATCGAACAGCGCATCGGTATGGTCGATCGCCGCCGCGCCGGCATCGGCGCTGGCCGGCGCGGGCGCTTGCGGCACCGCCGGCGGCCCGGCCACGATGCTGGCCATGGTGTCGACAAACAGCTGGTGCAGCCGGGCTTCGAGTTCCGGATCGGCGCCGGTGAGCGCGCCGCCGTAGCTGGCCGCGTCCTGCGCTTCGAGTTCGGCGCGCAGCGTTTCCAGGCGCTGCACCAGTTCCGGCCGGGCCGGCGCCAGTTCGCCCAGGGCGAAGCCTTGCAGCATCCGGCGCGCCTGGTCGACAGTCTCGTCGAGCAGCGCGCGCTGGGCCTCGTCGAGCACCGGGGCCGGGCTCTTGAGCGCCATTTCCAGCGCATACGCCACTTCGCGCAAGGCCTTGAAGCCAACCGTGGCCGAGGTGCCGGCCAGCGTGTGCGCCGCCTTGAGCGCCTCGGCCGACACCGGCCGCTGCGGCTCGTGGCGCCACTCGCCGAAGTCGCGCGTGAGCGTGCGTACCAGCTCGTCGGTCTCGGCCATGTAGATGTTATACAGCGGCAGCGGGATTTCCAGCGTGCCGATGCGCTTCAGGTTGTCGTCCGGCGGGGTCGGCTTGACGATGCTCGGGAAGTCGATCACCTTGGCGCCGACCGGTTCGGTCACCGGCTGCGCGACGATTTCCGGTTCGTCCGGCTCGGCTGGCGCCGCGTCCATCTCGAAGGGGCCGCCTTCCATCACCCGCGTGGCGGCCGCCACCAGCGCGGCGCTGTCGCGCGCCGAGCTGCCGCTGGCGACCAGCTCGGCCACCCAGGCGCCCATGTCGGCACTGGCGCGTTCGAGCAGCGCCAGCAGATCGTCGCTGGCGGCGCGCCCTTCGGCCAGCCACAGATTCATGGTCTTCTCGACCGCCGCCGCGCCTTCGGCGAAATTGTTCAGGCCGACCATGCGGCCGCTGCCCTTGAGCGTGTGGAAGGAGCGCCGCAGCACCGTCAGGGTCTCGAGGTCGCCTGGCGCGCGGCGCGCCGCCGGCAGCGTGCTGCCCACCACCTCCAGTACTTCCTGCGCTTCGCCGATGAAAATCTCCAGCAGCTCGGCTTCGACGCCGTCGGCCGCCGGCATCGGCGCGGCCACTTCGACCGGCGCCGGCGCTGGCGCCGCCACTGCCGCTGGCGCTTCCTCGACGACCGCTTCGTCGACGGCCCCGGCTTTGTCGAACGGTACCGCGCGCAGCATGCCTTCCTGGCTGTCGAACGAGAAGCGCTGGCGCGCCGCCTCGTTGTTCTGGCCCAGCATGTCGACGAAGAAGCCGAGCGCGCCGATGTTCTGGGCGATGTTTTGCAGCGACGCCGCTTCCAGCGCCGGGTCGCCGTTGGCCGCGGCCAGGGCGCGCACCGCGTCCTGCACGTGCAGCGCCGCGCGCATGGCGTCGTCCTGGTCGAGGATCGCCACGGCGCCCTGCAGCTGGTGCAGCAGCGGATCGATCTGGGCCAGGCTGGGGCGTTTGGAGCCGTCGGCGTAGTAATCGTCGAGCACCTTCTCGACCTGGCGCAGGCTGTTTTTCATTTCCGACGCCAGCGCCGTGACGGTCTGGTCGTGCTGGATCTTGCGCGACAGTTCTCCCTGCCAGGCCTGGGCCTCGGGCGGGGTTTCGCCGGCCGCCAGCGCCAGCAGGCGCGCGCCGATGGTCTCGGCGTGGGCGTCGAGATCGTCGGGCAGCTGGCGGATGCGGTCCAGCCCCTGGCCGACGAACAGCATGGCCGTGGCCATCTCCAGGCTGAACTGCGGACTGCGGCCGGAGATGACGGAATCGCGCGCGGCGCGCGCCAGTTCGGTCATCAGCTGGGCCAGCGCAGGCGCCCCAAGTTTGGCGCAGGCTGTGCCGAGGGTGTCGAGCTGCTGCCCAAACTGCACTTCCAGCTCCGGGTCGATCTCGCTCGAGAGCCGGTCCCAGCTCTGCTGCGCCTGCACCAGCGCTTCCTTGGCTTCCTTCAGCGCGGCGGCGTTGATGCGGCCGTAGCGCTTCTTGTCGTAGTCGGCCGGGACCACGCCGTCGAGACGGAAGGCGCGCCGCAAGGCTTGCGCATTGGCCGAAGGCTGTGCCGCGGCGGCCACGAAAAACAGCGCGTCGCGCAGGGTTGCCTCGGGCAGTTCGCCCTGCCCCTGCGACAGGCGGCGCAGCTGCAGGTTGATCGCGCCGAACAACTGCTTCACATACAGGTTACTGGCCAGCTGGCCGTCGGCGACCAGTTCGGCGAAGCTTTGCATGGCCAGCCAGAAGGTATGCGCCGGCACCTCGGTCTGGGCGGCGGCGGCCTGGCCGATGGCTTCCTGCAGCAGCGCGGCGTTGGCGCGCTGGGATGGCGCGTCAACGCTCTTGAGAAACGGCAGCAGGGCTTTTTCGAAACGCGCGCGGCAGGCGGCGTAATCCGGCGTAGCCACTTCGCTGCCCGGCTTTCTGAGCGGGCCGGGATGGGACAGGTCGGCAAACAGCAGGTCGGCCGGATGGATGCGTTCGGCCCCCAGCAGTTCCTGCAGCGCGCGGTAGTAGGGGAACAGGCGCGCCGGCTGCTGCCCGGCGCCCGCCAGCAGCTCTTCCAGATATTCGGTGACCGCCTGATAGGCATCGGCGATGACCTGCACCCGTTCGGCCGACAGCTCCAGGCTGCCGTCCTTGAAGCGCTCCAGCGCATCCTCGGCGCGCTGGGCCATCAGGCCGGCGCCGTCCACGTCGACCATCTGCAGCGCGCCGCTGGCCTGGTGCAGCCAGGTGCGGGCGTGCTTGAGCGCGGCCTCGCGCGCATCGGCGCCCAGCGCCAGCGCCTCTGTCAGCGCGCCGGACGACTTGCCGAGCGCCTCGCGGATCTCGCCCATCACCCAGGACAGCGGGCCGGTATCGAATTGCGCAGCGTGCGGGGAGTGGGTCATGGTGTGCTAGCCTTGAGTGTTCTGCTGCCTTTACGCAGCGACGCGGAATCGCGATACCGAGTTTTTCAGTTCCTGCGCCAGCGCCGCCAGCTGGCGGATCGACTGGGCGGTTTGCTGGGTGCCGTCCTGGGTGTTTTCCGTCACCGACAGGATGTGCTGGATGTTGTGGGCCACGCCGTTGGCCGATGTGGCCTGCAGTTCGGTAGCGAAGGAAATCCCCTGAATCAGTTCCGCCAGCCGGTTCGACACGCGCGAAATATCGTTCAGCGCGGCGCCGGCGGCGTCCGACAGCTTGGCTCCCTCGACCACGCCCTGGGTCGACTTCTCCATTGCGGCCACGGCGTCGTGGGTGTCGGTCTGAATGGTGCGCACCAGCGCGCCGATCTGCTTGGCCGCCTCGGCCGAGCGTTCCGCCAGCCGCTGCACCTCTTCGGCCACCACCGAGAAGCCGCGCCCGGCCTCACCGGCCGACGCGGCCTGGATCGCCGCGTTCAGCGCCAGCACGTTGGTCTGTTCGGTAATGTCGGAAATCAGTTCGGTGATCTCGCCGATCTCCTGCGACGATTCGCCCAGGCGCTTGATGCGCTTGGAGGTTTCCTGGATCTGCTCGCGGATCTCGTGCATGCCCTTGATGGCGTTTTCCACCGCGGTCGAACCCTGGTGCGCCGCCGCCACCGACTGGCGCGCCACTTCGGCCGATTCGTTGGCCGACTTCGATACGTCGGTAATCTCGCCGGCCATCTTCAGCACCGTGGCCGAGGCATCCTGGATCTCGCGCGACTGCTGTTCGGTCGCCGCCAGCAGGTCGGTCGAAATCGCCTGCGCCTGGCTCGATGCCGAGGTCACCTGTTCGGCGGTGCGGGTCACCCGTTCGACCAGCCCGCGCAGCTCTTCCACGGTGTAGTTGACCGAGTCGGCGATCGCGCCGGTGATGTCTTCGGACACGGTGGCGTGCACCGTCAAGTCGCCGTCCGCCACTTCCTGCAGTTCGTTCATCAGGCGCAAAATCGCGGCCTGGTTCTGGTCGTTGGTGGCCTTGGCTTCCTCTTCCTTGGCCTGCGCCAGCAGACGCATGGCTTCCGCTTCCTGGCGGCGGGTGTCGGCACCGCGGGCGCGGTTGCGCGAGTCCTGCAGCATCACGCGGCTGATACTGAGCGCGGTGGCCAGGGTGAATACCGAGGCGGCGATCATCACCCAGAACCAGCCGGCGGTGGAATCCTGGGCACGGCGAAAGCCATCCTGCACCCCGGTCAGCAGGCTCTTGATCTCTTCGTTTTCATAGAAAATCGACTGCTCCGCGCCTTTCGCGGAGGTGAACTTGGGCAGGTTTTCCAGCACCGACGAGACCAGCTTCTGGTACACGTCGAACTTGGCCTTGATGTCGGTCAGCTTGGCGCGCAGGTCGGCGTCGCGGGTGGCCGGCAGGCCGAGCGCCTCGCTGCCGTTGAGGAAGCCGTCCACGGTGGTGCGGAAGGTGGTGGTGTCGCGGCCGAGCTGGAACCCGGTTTCGGCGCGGATGCCGCCCGAGGTCAGAAACTCGCTGGCACTGCGCGACAGGCGCTGGGTCAGCATCATCATGCGGCCGATGGCGGCCAGTTCGCGCGCCGAGCCGCCGCGCGCCAGCTTCTGCGCCGACAGTTCCTCGGTCAGGATCAGCAGGTGCGGCGAGAGCGTGTCGAGCTCCTTCAGTGTCTTCTGGAAGCCGATCAGTTCGGGCTTCATCTTGAGCAGGGTGTTGGCGGCGTTGTCGGTGCTGACCCACTTGGCGCGGGTGGCGGCCAGGGCCTTGTCCAAACTGGCTGGCGGCGCCGGGATGTCGGCGCCGGCGAAGGTGCCGCCGCGCTGCAGCAGGTTCAGGTCGACATTGAGCTGGGTGCGGCTGTCCTGCAGCTGGGCGAAGGCTTCCGGGCTGCCCTGGATCGCATTCGGCGCCGCCTTGCCGATCCGCTGCGAGTGCATCAGCGCGTCACTGGCCAGCTGGGTCTGGGCCGAGGCGTCGGCGCCGGCCACCGAATTGCGCCACAGCGCGAGGATGGTCAGTACGATGCCGGCGCCGAACACCACCAGCAAAATCCGCAGCTGGCGCGGCAGCGACAGGTGGCCGATCAGCGGAAGGCGGATGGGCTCGTCGTCCTCGGCCACGGCCGCCGCGCGTTTGCCGCGCATGATGGCGCCAAGGTGCAGCGCTTCGCCGCTATCGTCGGCGGCGGGGGTGCTGGGGGTCTCGGCCGCCGATGGCTTCACCAGCGCGGGCGCGGGCGCCACCGCCAGTTCAGGTCCGAACTCGGTGTCGGGTGCGCCGCCCTTCGGGGCAAAACCCATTGTAGTCTTCCAAGCAAATCCCATCACAGCTCCCAGTCTAAAATGGACGACCACTTATCGCTTGCTACTTCGCGGCGTGGTCTTTTGAATCGTGAACCTGCGCCGCAGGCCTAAAAGCCGATCTGCAGGAAGCGCGGGTCGCGCGCCAGCGCCGCCAGGTCGAGCAGATCCCACTCGTTGGCATCGGCGTCGCGCAGGTGGTCGCCATGCTGCTGCATGTCGCCCGCGTGGCGCAGGCCGTACACCTTCGATACCAGCAGGCCGCAATTGAAACCGAGCGCGCTGGCGAAGGTGACGATGCGGCTGTCCGGGCCGATCACAGTTTCGCCTGCGCGCAGATAGCGCGCCAGGTCGATCACGCCAACCAGGTTGCCGCGGATATTGGCCAGGCCCAGATACCAGGGCTGCGTCAGCGGCACCGAGGTGACCGGCGCCACCGGTACGATCTCGCCGGCCTGGGTCAGGTCCAGCAAAATGCGTTCGGCGCCGATCTGCACGCCCAGGTGATTGATGCGCGCGGCGCTGTTGTTGCGGGCCGCCTGCATGCGTTCGAGCAGCTGCACCTGATACTGGCGCAGACGGGTGCGGCGCCCGGCGGCGTCGCTGTGCGCGCCCTGGCGGTCCTTGACGTCGGCGCCGCTCATGCTCATGCCGCGCCGAGCGTGGCGATCTTGTCGAGCAGCTGCTGCGGGTCGACCGGCTTGACCAGGTAGTCGCGCGCGCCCTGGCGCAGGCCCCAGATGCGGTCGGTTTCCTGGTTCTTGCTGCTGCAGATGATGATCGGGACATTGGCCAGCTCGGGGTCGCGCGCGATCGCGCGGGTGACCTGGAAGCCGTTCGCGCCGGGCATGACCACGTCCATCAGGATCAGCTCCGGCTTGTCGGCCTTGATGCGCGCCAGCGCTTCCTCGCCGTTGTCGGCAGTGGTGACGGCAAAGCCGTTCTTGACCAGGATGTCGGTCAGGTAGTAACGCTCGGTAGGCGAGTCGTCGACGATCAGAATTTTATGAATGGCCACGAGGCGCTCCTGTTATTTCGACACCGCGTCGGCCGTATGCTCGCGCACAGCGGCGAGCAGACTGTCTTTCGAAAACGGTTTGGTAAGGTAGGCGGAGGAACCGACCATGGCGCCGCGGGCACGGTCGAACAGACCGTCCTTGGACGACAGCATCAGTACCGGGGTGGTGTGGAACCGCGCGCTCTTCTTGATCAGCGCGCAGGTCTGGTAGCCGTCCAGGCGCGGCATCAGGATGTCGCAAAATACCAGCGCGGGATGGTGATCGTTGATCTTGGCGAGGGCGTCGAAGCCGTCCTCCGCCAGCACCACCTGGTAGCCTGCCTGGGTAAGGAAAATCTCGGCGGACCGACGAATCGTGCTGCTGTCGTCGATCACCATGATCTTCAAGCCTGTCGGTTGCGGCGATGTGGTCATATTCAGAGTTCACTCAGCATGAACCGCCACGATAGCATAGGGCAAAGCCCTTGTGCGAAGAATGTTGCAGTGAATCAACACCTGTCAACAAATGGCCGCATTTGATTAACTTGCTGCCATCTCCTGTTATATAGCTGTCATCTCGAAATCGTCCTTGCGTGCGCCGCACTCCGGACAGGTCCAGTTCATGGGGACGTCGGCCCAGCGGGTGCCGGGCGCGAGGCCCTCCTCAAGCGCGCCGGCCGCTTCGTCGTACACCCAGCCGCAGATCAGGCACATCCAGGTCTGGAACGGGGCGGTATTGCTGGTTTCACTACTACTCACGTTGGGCTTCCTTCTATCTAGTAAAATGCGGTGTCAGGCAACCCAGTATCTTAATCTACCCGCCGTGCAAAACCAACCAACTCCCCTCATCCTGACCTTCGGTGTCGCCGATCCGGTCGGGGCAACCGGCATCCAGGCCGACCTCGCCACTTTCGCGGCGCTGGGCTGCCAGGGCGTGTCGGTGGTCACCGGGCTGCTGATCGCCGACACCGCGCGCGTCGAGGACAGCCAGGAGGTCGACGCCGACCTGGTGGCCGACCAGGGCCGCGTGCTGCTCGAAGACATGCGCGTGGCCGCCATCAAGATCGGCGCGCTGACCAGCATCGAACAGGCCACCGCGGTGGCCGAAATCGTCTCCGACTATCCGGACGTGCCGCTCATCCTCGATCCCTACCTGTCCGCCCTGCCCGACTCCGGCCTGCTGGACGACGACATGCTCATGGCGATCCGCCAGATCCTGGCGCCGCAGGCGACCGTGCTGCTGCTGTCGCAGGTGGAACTGGCGCGCATGGCCGAGACCTGGCGCGACGGCGGCGGCGACATGACGGCCGCCGATGTGGAGGAACTGACCGACGCCGGCTGCGAATTCGTGCTGGTCAAATGCCAGGGCACGCGCAAGGGTGGCCAGGCGCTCTGCAATGCGCTCTACAACGACGCCGGCCTGGTGGCCGAATTCGAATGGCAGCACCTGCCCGGACCGTTTGCCGGCGCCGGCAGCACCCTGTCGGCGGCACTGGCGGCCCTGATGGCGCGCGGGCTCGGTGTCGAAGAGGCCATCGCCGCGGCGCAGGAATATACCCACGGCGCGCTGGTCCATGCGCAGCGCATCGGCATGGGCAAACTGGTGCCCAACAAATTTCACGGCTACAGCCTTCAGGAATCGAACACACCATGAGCACGATCCACAACCCGGAAATCCACGACACCACGCGCAACGGCGAACTGTTCGCGCGCGCCCAGAAAACCACGCCCGGTGGCGTCAACTCGCCGGTGCGGGCGTTCCGCTCGGTGGGCGGCACGCCGCGCTTCATCACGCGCGCCGAAGGCCCGTACTTCTGGGACGCCGACGGCAAGCGCTATATCGACTACATCGGGTCCTGGGGTCCGGCCATCGTCGGCCATGCCCACCCGGAAGTGGTCAAGGCGGTGCAGGACGCCGCCACGCGCGGCCTGTCGTTCGGCGCGCCGACCGAAGGCGAGATCCTGATGGCCGAGGAAATCTGCCGGCTCGTGCCCTCGATCGAACAGGTGCGGCTGGTGTCGTCCGGGACCGAAGCGACCATGAGCGCGCTGCGCCTGGCGCGCGGCGCCACCGGGCGCGACAAGATCGTCAAGTTCGAAGGCTGCTACCACGGCCACGCCGATTCGCTGCTGGTCAAGGCCGGCAGCGGCCTGCTCACCTTCGGCAATCCCACCTCGGCCGGGGTGCCGGAAGACTTCATCAAGCACACCCTGGTGCTCGACTATAACAACGTGGCCCAGGTCGAGGACGCTTTCGACAGCATGGGCGACACCATCGCCTGCGTGATCGTCGAGCCGGTGGCGGGCAATATGAACCTGGTCAAGGCCACGCCGGAATTCCTGCGCGCCCTGCGCGAGCTGTGCACCAGGCACGGCGCCATCCTGATCTTCGATGAAGTCATGTGCGGCTTCCGGGTCGGCCTGGGCGGCGCCCAGGAACTGTACGACATCCAGCCCGACCTGACCGCGCTGGGCAAGGTGATCGGCGGCGGCATGCCGGTGGCCGCCTTCGGCGGGCGCGCGGACCTGATGCACAATATGGCGCCGCTGGGTGCGGTCTACCAGGCCGGCACCCTGTCGGGTAATCCGGTGGCGGTGGCGGCCGGCATGGCCACGCTCAAGCTGGTGCAGCAGCCGGGCTTTTACGCGCAGCTGGCCAAGACCTCGGCGCGCCTGGCGGCCGGCCTTGCCGGTGCCGCCAGCGCTGCCGACATCACCTTCTGCGCCGACTCGATCGGCGGCATGTTCGGGTTCTACTTCAGCGACGAGATCCCGACCAGCTACGCCGAGATGATGGCCGGCGATAAAACCCGCTTCAACGCCTTTTTCCACGGGATGCTCGACGAAGGCGTGTATTTCGCGCCGGCGGCGTTCGAGGCGGGCTTCGTATCGGCCCAGCATACCGACGAAGTGATCGACGAGACCATCGCCGCCGCGCGCCGGGTGTTTGCCCGGCTGGCCTGAGGCCGGTCCATGCATCCCGCGCCGCCGGACGAGTTGCCGCTGATCGGCACCAGCCACGCCGGCTTCATCACCGGCGGGGTATCGATCAGCGTCAGTGCCTGCGGCGCCGACCTGATGCCGAGCATGACGCGCGCCCTGGGCTGCCGGGTCTCCGGCGACCGCCACGTGGTCACCGTGCTGGTATCGAAAAAACAGTCGGAAGAGCTGCTGCGGCACGTGCGCGAACGCGGCGCGCTGGCGGTCACCTTCAGCGAACCGGCCACCCACCGCACCATCCAGCTCAAGGGCAGCGACGCCACCTGCGCCAACGCCACGGCGGCCGACCTGCAGCTGGCCAGCCAGTACCGCGCCGGCTTTTCCCATGAACTGTCGTTGCAGGGCCTGGCGCCGGCGCTGATCGAGGCGCTGCTGGCCTGCCCGGCCACCGACCTGGCGTCGATCACCTTCTCGCCGGATGAAGCCTTTTCGCAAACGCCCGGCCCCAACGCCGGCCAGGCCCTGCTGGTGCACGCATGAGCGCGGCGCTGGACGATATCCGCGCCTGCTTCGACGGCCCGCTCCCCGCCACCCTGGCCACCGCCGACCAGGGCGGCACGCCCAATATCTGCCACCTGGCGCAGGTGCAGTACGTCGACAGCGGGCACCTGGCGCTGCCCTGCCAGTTCTTCAACAAGACCCAACGCAATCTGCTGGCCAATCCGCACGCGCAGCTGGCAGTGACGGATCCGCACAGCGGCGCCCATTACCGGCTGACGCTCGAATTCCTGCGCAGCGAGCCATCCGGTGCGCTGTTCGACAGCATGCAGGCCAGGCTGGGCGCTCTGGCGACCCACACCGGCATGAGCGAGATGTTCCCGCTGCTGGCGGCAGCCGTGTTCCGGGTGCGCCGCGTGCTCCAGGTGCCGGGCACCGCCCTGCCCGCGCCCGCGCCGCAGCGCAATGGGCTGTCGGCGCTGCGCCGCGCCACCGCGAAAATCCGCCTCGATGCGGGTCTGGCGACCATGCTGGCCGACACCATGGACGCGCTGGGATCGGAATTCGGCATCGAGCATGCGATGGTGCTGCTGCACCACGCGGCCCGGCTGTCGCTGCACGCCAGCCGCGGCTACGACAGCGTCGTCACGGAGATTGCGCTCGGCGCGGGCGTGATCGGCATGGCCGCGCGCACGCGCCTGCCGATCCGCATCGGCCACATGACATCCGAATACGCCTATCACCGCGCAATCCGCGCCAGCACCATGGAATACGGCTTCGGCATGGCGCTGGAAGCCGAGCTGGCCTTTCCCGGCCTGGGCGAACCGCGCAGCCAGATGGCGCTGCCGATGCTTGCCGGCGAACGCCTGATCGGCGTGCTGTATGTCGAGAGTACGCTCGATTTGCGCTTCAGCTACGAAGACGAAGACGCGCTGGCGCTGCTGGCGGCCCAGCTGGGACAGGAGATCGTCTCGTTTGAAAGCAATGACGAACCGGCCGCTCCCGCGCCGCCCGCCGGCGAAGCACTGGCGATCCGGCACTTTGCCGCCAACGACAGCATCTTCCTGGGCGAAGCGTATTTGATCAAGGGCGTGGCCGGCTCGATCTTCGCCGCCCTGGTGGCCGAGTACATCGACAACGGCCGCACCGAATTCACCAACCGGGAACTGCGCCTGGATGGGCGCATCCGCCTGCCGGACCTGAGCGACAATCTGGAAGCGCGCCTGCTGCTGCTGGCGCGCCGCCTGACCGAACGGGCCGCGCCGATCCGCATCGAAAAGACCGGGCGCGGACGCTTCCGCCTGTGCGTCGACCAGCCTGTGCGCCTGATCGCCGGCTGACGAGGCTTACTTGAGCCAGCCGCGCCGGCGGAAATACCACAGCGGCGCGACCGCCGAGGTGATCATCACCAGCACGGCGAAGGGATAGCCGAAGCTCCATTTCAGCTCGGGAATCAGGTCGAAGTTCATGCCGTACACGGACGCGATCAGGGTGGGCGGCAGGAACGCCACCGAGGCGACCGAGAAGATCTTGATGATCTTATTCTGGTTAATGTTAATGAAACCGACCGTCGCGTCCATCAGGAAGTTGATCTTGTCGAACAGGAAGGATGTGTGGCCGTCCAGCGATTCGATGTCGCGCAAAATCTGGCGCGCCTCCTCGAACTGCTCGGCGTTGAGCAGCCTGCCGCGCATCAGGAAGCTGACCGCGCGGCGCGTGTCCATCATGTTGCGGCGGATGCGGCCGTTCAAGTCTTCCTCGTGGGCGATGGCGTTCAGTGCGGCGGCCGCGTCCTGGTCGGTGAACTCTTCCTGCAGCACGCGCCCGCTGACTTCTTCCAGATTCTGGTAAATGCCTTCCAGCGCGTCCGCCGAATACTCGGCATCGGTCGCGTACAGGTCGAGCAGCACGTCCATGTAGTCGGCGATCGAGCCGGGGCGCGAGCGCGCGCGCATGCGCACCAGGCGAAATACCGGCAAGTCGTCGGTGTGCACCGAGAACAGCATTTTGCGGGCAAGAATGAACGCCACCGTCACGATGCGCGAGGGGCCATCGTCTTCTTCGAGCAGAAAGTCGGTGCGCAGGTGCAAGTCGCCGTTTTCCGCTTCGTAATAGCGGGCCGAGGCTTCGATGTCCTTGACTTCGTCTTCGCCCGGCAGAATCACGCCATAAATGGCCTTGACCCAGGCACGCTCGTCGTCGTTGGGGTCGGTCAGATCGACCCAGACCGGCGCAACGTTTTCCAGATCCTCGCGCGAGTCGATCGGTACCTGATTGAGTCGGCCATTCTGGAGGACAAATACGTTGATCATGCGCTTTTCTCGGCCGGATTCAAAACAGCGCAAGTGTACCCGTTAGGCCGGGGGCCGACCACCCCGCCAGACTTAAAATCCCCTTAGCGCAGCTGTTTTTCGATGATTTTGTCGAGGGCCGGGTTCGATGTCGGCGCCTTCTCCACCGGTGGCGGCGCTTTGGGCGCTTCGATGCCGCGCGTGTCATGCAGCTGTAGCTTTTTGGAGGTAGGATTGGCGGCTGCACAGTCCGTATTTGAAATCACCGTCTTGCCGTCGATGACGCATTTGCTCAAGCCGCTGTCGGCTTTGGCGCCCTCCAGCACCTGGGCCGCCGGGCTGCTGTTAAACAGCTTGGAGATTTTCGCGGCGCCTTCGGCAAACAGGTTGCGCTCGTAGCGCATCGAAAACAGTGCCGCCATCGCCAGGCCGGCGAACACGGCCGAGAACACGGCTACCCAGTACAGATTCAGAACGCCGCGTTGACGGTGGAGCATAAGGTCGCTTTCTCGGGTTACGGCAACTCGGCCGAATTCATGCGGTTGACGATCAGGCTGGTGCGCCTGGCCAGGTAATTGGTCGAACGGTGCTTGTCGTAATAGCGCGGATTGGGCAGCATCACGGCCAGTTTGGCCGCCTGCGCCGCCGACAGATTGGCCGCGCTGCTATTGTAATAATGCCGGGCCGCCGCTTCGGCGCCGAAAATGCCGCGCCCGAATTCGACCACGTTCAAATACAGTTCCAGGATCCGTTCCTTGCTCATCACCGTTTCCAGCATGAAGGCGATGACCATTTCCTGGCCCTTGCGCAGATAATTGCGCGAGCCGGACAGGAACAGATTCTTGGCCAGCTGCTGGGTAATGGTGGACCCGCCGCCGACCACCTTGTGGCGCTTGTTGTTGCGCTCGTAGGCTTTTTGCAAGGCTTCCCAGTCGACCCCGTCGTGCTCGGAAAAATTGGCGTCCTCGGACGCAATCACGGCGCGCTTGAGGTTATTCGAGATCTGGCGGTATGGCACCCACTGCTGTTCCAGCGCCGCCTTGGGATTTTTTTCCCGCAAGGTTTCCAGCTGCAGGCTCATCATGCTGGTCATCGACGGGTTGAACTTGGCGTACCAGCACACCATCGCAAAGTAATACAGCTGAATGGCGAACACCAGCATCAGGGTGCCGAAAATTGCCCACAAAAACCAGCGGCGCAGGCCGCCGGCGCTTTTTTTGCTCATAGACTGCTGCGGATTCGGTTCAGGATCTCAGCTGTTTCAGGACGGACGCCGCGCCACACGAAAAATGCCTCGGCGGCCTGTTCGACCAGCATGCCC
The DNA here is from genome assembly GCA_946480015.1 of uncultured Oxalobacteraceae bacterium. The sequence continues at coordinate 85,415 of CAMLIL010000007.1, forward strand.
AGGCCGTCGCGGACAGTGGCGCCGTGTTCCGCGGCAAATGCCATGAAACGGCTCGGTTTGTTTCCGTACATCATATCCAATGCGAGCGTTTCTGTGGAAAAAGCTTTTGCCGGCACGGGCGGCAAGGCGTCGGCCAGGCTGGCCGAAGTGCCGTTGATGACGATGTCGTAGGCGCCGTCGATGTCGCCGAATTCGCAGGCGGCCACATGACCGGCGCCGGCAAAGCGCGCCACCAGCCTGTCGGCGTTGGCACGGGTGCGGTTGGCGATGACGAGGCTGACCGGCTGCTGGCTCAGCAGCGGCAGGATGCAGCCCTGCGATGCGCCGCCCGCGCCCAGCATCAGCACGCGCTTGCCGGCAATGGGCACGCCGGCATTGCGCACGATATCGTTGACCAGGCCGGCACCGTCGGTATTGTCCCCGCGGATTTGGCCGTCTTCAAACACCAGCGTGTTGATGGCCCCGGCCGCCTGGCCGCGCTCGGTCAGCACGCCGGCGATGGCGGCCGCTTCCAGCTTGAACGGCACCGTCACGTTGGCGCCCCGAAAACCCTGGGCGATCAGGCCGCGCACCGTGGCGGCGAAACCGTCGAGCGGGGCCAGGCAGCGTTCGTAGTCGAGTTGCTGCCCCGTCTGGAGGGCAAATGCTGCATGGATATCGGGTGAGCGGCTATGGGCAATCGGGTTGCCGATGACACAATAGCGGTCGCTCATTGGCCACCGCCGCGCAGATCTGCTTCCATTCTTTCCTCGCGGGTAAATTTAAAACGGGTAATGATGACCCAGAGATCGTTTTTATCGGACGACAGCATATTCGGGGGGAACTTGCCGAACGGCGCGGCACGGCGCACGATGGCCAGCGCCGCCTTGTCCAGGGCCGGGTTGCCGGAACTTTTCTCCACGCGCAAGCCGCCATCTTTTTCATAGATGCTGCCGTCCTGGAAAATCGGGATGTAGACCACCAGTTCGCCGTACAGCTTGCGCCCGCCCTGCTGCGGGAAGTTCAGGGTGCCGACTTCCTCCACGCGCTTTTGCATGGCCTTGTAATACATGGCGTAGCCGACTTCCTGGGTGCTCGGCGTGATGAACGTCTTGCGCGGACGCTTGTTCTCGTCCTCGATGCGCTGGGTGATTTCGGCGGCGGTGCGGGCGATGGCCTTGCTGCTTTCGACCAGGTCGGCGCCCCTGCGGGCCGGGTCCGGCTTGTCTTTCTCGGTCACGGGCGGCGCGTTGAAGTGCGATTGGCGCGAGCGCGTCAGCAGATTCTTTTGCATTTCTTCGAGCTCGGCGATGCGGCGCTGGGTCGCCTTGACGCTCTCGCCGGTCTCCATCTTGCGCAGGTCCGGCAGCGGCGACTGGGCGCGGCCGGCATCGGCATTGCCGCCGCCATCCAGATTGGCCTGGGCCAGCGCGTCCGCCTTCAAGGGTTTGCGCGCATGCTTGGCGTTGACCAGGATCACCTCGAGGCCGGGGTCGACCGGCTTGAGCTGGAAGGCTTCGGGCGCCACGAAGCGCACCGCCAGCAAAGCCGCGTGCGCCAGCAGCGACACGGCCACTGCAATGATCATCGAACGATGTTGTTGATATGACTTCACGCGGTGCTGGCTGAACTCTTGAATCAAGACAATGGGCAATTCTACCCGTTACACGCGCGCCAGTGTCATTGTGTTGACTGCGCTTCGCCAGCGGTGACGACCGCCACCGCTCCCTCGGCTTCCAGCGCTTCGCTGGCGGCCGCTTCCCCGCCGTCCTCCTCCTCATAGTCGAGCTCGGCATCCGCGGCCGGCGCCTGCACCGGCACTTCCAGCAGACGGGTTTCGATGGTCAGGTCGAGCTCATCCCAGCGCAGCACGTCCAGCCTGACCTGGGCGCCACGCGCCACCGGCGGCATGCCCGGCAGGCGCACGATCAGGGGAATATCGACCAGGCGCAGCACTTCATCTTTCAGGACCACGGCCTCGACCTGCCTGGCATCTTCCTGGCCCAGCCAGCGCAGGCACCAGTAGCGTTCCATGTTTTGCTGGTGGTCGTTGTAGGCGGCATACGCGGCATCGAAGGCCGAGACGATGGAAAACAGGGTGGCGTCGCGCGGCTTGAACGGCGCCACCAGCGGCGCGGTGACGCCATGTTCGGCGCAGGCCAGGATTTGCCACTGATTGACCAGGTCGGTATAGCGGCGCAGCGGCGAAGTGCTCCAGGCATATTGATCCACGCCCAAGCCCTGGTGCGGCGCGGCGTGGGTGACCATGCGCACCTGCATCTTGGCGGCCCAGCCGGCGCCGCTGCCGGCGCCTTGCGAGCGGTAGATGCCGGGCACCCCGCTGTCGTGCATCAGCTTACCCCAGGTGCTGTTGGCGAAGATCATCAGCTCGGCGACGATCTTGTCGAGCGGGGCGCCGCGCTTGCGCCGTACCACCGAGACCACGTCGTCTTCCACATAGAAATTGAAATCGACGCGGTTGCTCTGTTCGGGCTTGAGGCCGAAGGCTTCGCGCTTTTTCATGCGCGCCGCTTCCAGCACCAGCGCCCATTGCCACAACTGCCCCAGCTCGGCCTTGTGCGGATACTCGCCTTCGCCGCTGGCCAGGGTTGCCTCATTGACCAGATCGTCCAGGTCGTTGTGGCGCAGATTGCTCTTGATGGGCACCATTTCGGCGCGCGTTTCGGTGGCGAGCACCGACCAGTCGGCCGGGTTGAGGGTGGCGTATAGCGACAGGGCGGGGCAAGTCTTGCCTTCGGCCAGGGTGAAGGCGTTGACGACTTCGTCCGGCAGCATGGTGATTTTGTCGCCCGGCATGTACACGGTGGACATGCGCGCGCGCGCGATCTTGTCGATGGCATCATCGGGGCGGATGCCCAGGCCCGGCGCGGCGATGTGGATGCCTACCTTGAGCATGCCGTCGGCCAGGGTCACGACCGAGAAGGCATCGTCGATTTCGGTGGTGGTGACGTCGTCGATCGAAAACGCGGCCACCTCGGCCAGCGGCAAGCCGCCAGGCGTGGCCGGCACCGGCACCGGCGCAAAGCCCGCGCCGCGCGGGAAATTGTCGAACAGGAAACGCGCCATGTGCAGCTCGCGCGGCGAGCCGAAGCCGCCGGCCGCCAGCAGCAGGCGCTGCGGGGTGGTGTGCAGCTCGTCGCAGGCCGCTTCCAGCGCCTTGTATTCGATGCTGTTCTTGTCCGGCTTGAACAGCAGTTGCTGCACCAGCGGCTGCATGGATTCCGGCAGCTGGTTGGCTTTCAATTGCTCGACATACGCGGCCTGCACCACGGCTTGCTGCTTTTTCTTTTCGATGCCGGCCTGGGCCGCGCGCAGGGATTGCTCCGGCGCCGCCTTGTAGCGCCCGCGCCCCTTCTTATAGAAGTAGATTGGCGCATTGTGCAGCGCCAGGATCAGGCCGGCGGCCTCGGTAGGCAGCGGCGCATGGCCGAAATACTCGGCGCCGAGCTCGGCGAAGCCGAACTCTTCCTGGCCCGCCACTTCCCACAGGAACTCGAGATCGGCATCGGCGGCGATCGCCTTGGCGGCGTCGAGCAGATCTTCCGGGCTCGGCTTGTCGTACTGCACCAGCACATCCTTGACCTTGACCTTGGTGCGTTTGCCGCTTGGCATTTCGACCTGGTAAGCCTCGCCCGCCTGGGACAACACGGCGCCGACCTTGAAATCGCCGGATTCTTCAAAAAATAAGTTCATTGTTTACTCGATAGGGGTAAGTGGGCGCAGCTTCAGGCCGAGGACCGCAGGCAGGAACACCTCGGTCACCAGCAGCGTTCCCTGGCGACGCCGGTACAGGCAGCGCCGTGCATGCAATGCGCCGGTGCCGGCCTCCACTCCCAGCGCCGCGCAGGCGCGCAGCAGCAGGGGGTGGCCGGCGCCCAGGCGCGCAAATTCCAGTGATCCGCGGCGCACCAGCGGATCGTAAAACAGTGTGCTGCCGAGCGAACGTTCGCCCAGCGTTTTAAACAAGGGCCAGTCGCTGGCGGTGGCCGACATCGGCACCACCGTGTGCGCGAACACCACGGCCTGGCCATCGCAGCGCAGCAGCACTTCGCGTTCCCACACCCGGCCGGGCTGCGCCATGCCGACCGCGCGCGCTTCGTCGGCCAGGCACAGGGCGGTGCGCTGGTGCAAGCGCTGCACGCGGAACGACGCACTGTGCGCCATCAGCCGCGCAGTCAGCGATCCGCGCGTGGCCAGCCAGCGCCGCATGGCGCTCGATGCCCCCACGGCGTGGCGGTGCCAGCGCGTCACGCGCAAGGAACTGGCCCTCACCTGGCCAGGTCCGCATGAGACGGATAGCAAAACGCCAGCACCTCGTCAACATAGCCGGGGAACTCGCTGATGGCATGGTCGCTGCCTTCGATCACTTTCTGGTGCGCGCCGGCGTAGTGGCGCAGCATGTCGCGGTAATCGAGCACTTCGTCGCCGGTGGCCGCGATCAGGAAATAGCGCTGCGGATCGGTGATGGCGTCGACTTGCAGGTCGCGCAATTCATCGATGTACTCGCGTTTGAACTCGAACGGCTGGTCGGAATGGAACTCGGTCGTCACGCCGACGTGCTTGTCGAGGTCCTTGAGCGGATCGACCGCCGGGTTCAGCAGCACCGCGCGGCAGCCGCGCCGCTCGGCCAGCCAGGTGGCGTAAAAGCCGCCCAGCGAGGAGCCGACCACGGCCAGCTGATCGGCCCGGTAGCGGTCGGTCAGCAGGGTGACCAGGTCCATGGCCGCGCGCGGCGAGGCCGGCAGCTGTGGACAGATCAGCTCGTCAGCACGGCCCAGCTCGGCCATCCGCGCGCCGACCACGCGCGCCTTGAAGGAGCGTGGCGAGGAACGGAAACCGTGCAGATATAACAGCATTACGCCAGCGCCTCGAGCAGTTTCTGGTGCACGCCGCCGAAGCCGCCATTGCTCATCACCAAAATCTGGTCGCCCGGCTGGGCCGCGTCGACCACGGCCTTGACCAGGAAATCGATCTGGTCGAAGCTGTGGGCAATCTTGCCCAGCGGCGCCAGCGCGTCGGCCAGCGACCAGCCCAGCGCCTGCTGGCTGCCGAAGCCGAACACCAGGTCGGCATCCTTCAGGCTGCCGGGCAAGGCGTCTTTCATGGCGCCCAGTTTCATGGTGTTCGAGCGCGGCTCGAGCACCGCCAGGATGCGCGCGCCGGTGCCGATCTTTTGGCGCAGGCCGCCCACGGTCGTGGCGATGGCGGTCGGGTGATGCGCGAAATCGTCGTACACCGTCACCCCGCCCACCACGCCGCGCACTTCCATGCGCCGCTTGACGTTGACGAAACGCCCCAGCGATTCGGCCGCCTGGGCCACCGGCACGCCCACATTGCGCGCCGCCGCGATCGCCGCCAGCGCATTCATGCGGTTGTGCTTGCCGGTCAGTTCCCAGTTCACCGTGGCGGCCCGGGCGCCATTGAAGATGACGTCGAAGCTGCCGCCCGGATGCTCGACCATGGCCCAGTTGACGCCATCGCTGGCGCCGAAGGTTTCCTTGTCGCTCCACACCCCGCGCTTGAGCACACGCCCCAGCGAGGCTTCGTCGCCATTGACGATCAGGCGGCCCACGCCCGGCACGGTGCGCACCAGGTGATGGAACTGGGTCTCGATGGCGCCGATATCGGGGAAGATGTCGGCGTGATCGTATTCCAGGTTGTTCATGACCGCGGTTTTGGCGTGGTAATGGACAAATTTGCTGCGCTTGTCGAAGAACGCCGTGTCGTACTCATCGGCCTCGATCACGAAAAAGTCGGACGGCTGCGCGCCCGACAGGCGCGCCGAGATGCCGAAGTTGAGCGGCACGCCGCCGATCAGAAAGCCGGGCGAATAGCCGGCATCTTCGAGGATCCAGGCCAGCATGGCCGAGGTGGTGGTCTTGCCGTGCGTGCCGGCCACCGCCAGCACCCATTTGTTGCGCAAAATATGTTCGCCGATCCACTGCGGCCCGGACATGTACGGCAGGCTGCGGTTGAGGATTTCCTCGACCAGCGGATTGCCGCGCGAAACCACGTTGCCGATCACGTACAGATCCGGCTTGAGTTCGGTCTGTTCCGGCCCGAAGCCCTGGATCAGTTCGATGCCCTGGGCTTCGAGCTGGGTGCTCATGGGCGGATAGACATTGGCGTCGCAGCCCGTCACCTTATGGCCGGCTTCTTTCGCCAGCACCGCCAGGCCGCCCATGAAGGTGCCGCAGATGCCAAGTATATGAATATGCATTTTCTCGTCGACCGTAAAGCTGAATACGCGATTTTACCCGACCCCATGGCTTTTTCCGTTCCAAGGTATGATCTGGCCATGACGCCCAGCCCAAGCGATGACCTCCAACAGCTCCGTGCGGAAATTGCCGCCGTCGCCGCGCGCCTGATCGCGCAGGACGGCGCCGAGTACGCCATGGCCAAGCGCAAGGCGGCCCAGCAGGTATTAAAGGACGCCAATCCGCGCTCCAATCTGCTGCCCGATGACCTGCAGATCGAAGACGAAGTACGTAAATACCAGGCGCTGTTTCACGCCGACACCCAGCCGGCGCGCCTGCTGGCGCTGCGCACCGTCGCCCTGGAGGTGATGGACGCGCTGGCCGATTTTTCGCCCTACCTGAGCGGGGCCGTGCTCCACGGCACGGCCGGAGAGCATGACGAAATTCATTTACAATTGTTCGCCGAAAGCACGAAGGATGTCCACATTTTCCTGCTGAACCGCAATGTCAATATCGAGATCTCGGAAACCCCGCACTTCAAGGGCGGGCGCTACGATCCGGTGGAAACGGTGAGCTTCCTGTGGAAGAACGAAGGCGTCCACGTCGCACTGTACGACCTCAACGACCTGCGCGGCGCGCTCAGGCAGCGTGCCGATGGCCGCCCGCAGCGGGCCGACGCCGCCGCCGTGCGCGCCCTGATCGCGGCCGAACAGCATCAACCCTGAGAATTCATGAATAAAAACATCAAGTTATATATTGTCATCGGCGTGCTGTTCGCCGCCGTGGGCGCCACCATCGGCACCCGCCACAACAGTGCGCCGCCGGCCGCGCCGCTGACCACCACCATCGCCCCCACCAATGGGGTGCCGCACACGCCGGTGACGGCGCTGTTCGCCGAGTCGATGAACGATCCGGACGGCAAGTTGCACGCCTTGTCACAATGGAAAGGCAAGGCTGTCATCGTCAATTTCTGGGCGCCGTGGTGCGCCCCGTGCGTGCAGGAAATGCCGGAACTGTCGACCCTGGCCAGCGAGCACGCTGCCAAAAACATCCATGTGATCGGCATCGGCATCGATTCGCCCAGCAACATCAATAAATTTCTGAGCGCCACCAAAGTGTCCTACCCCATCTACGTGGCGGGAATGACCGGCACCACCCTGTCCCAGCAGTTTGGCAATACCACCGGCGGACTGCCGTTTACGGTGCTCATCGGTGCGGATGGGCAAGTGAAGAAAACCTATCTGGGACGCCTGAAATTTGACGAACTGAAAGCCGATTTGGCCGCCCTGAAATCTTGAGCGTGCTTTTTTTCGCTTGCCAATGCCTGAAGTTGGCGGCAAAATGCGGGACTTTCGCGACAACATGTTCGTCTATCCATGGCAAAAAAGCTACTTCTGCTCAACGGCCCCAATCTGAATCTGCTGGGGACGCGCGAGCCTGAGGTGTACGGCAAGACAACACTCGCCGACATCGAAAACGCTGCTGTGGCGCAAGCCGGCGCGGCCGGTGCCAGCCTTGCCTGTTTTCAAAGCAATCATGAAGGCGCGCTGATCGATCGCATTCACGCCGCGCGCGCCGAAGGGATCGACGCCATCGTCATCAATCCGGGCGGACTGACCCACACCAGCGTGGCCTTGCGCGATGCGCTGGCCGGGGTGGCAATTCCCTTTGTCGAAGTACACATCTCCAATATTCACAAACGCGAAGCCTTCCGCCACCACTCGTTTTTGTCGGCGATTGCCGACGGCACGATTTGCGGCCTGGGCAGCGACGGCTACCGCTTTGCCATCGACTTCGCGCTGAATAAACGTTAATCTACTGGCATCTTCAAGCATTTTGCGCGGTATCGCCGTCTTTTCTGGCGCGCCGCATATCTTTTCCCAACACAAATAATTCCAAGGGGTTTTACATGGATCTACGAAAACTCAAGACCTTGATCGACCTGGTCGCCGAATCGGACATCGCAGAACTGGAAGTGACCGAAGGCGAAAGCAAGGTGCGTATCGTCAAGTCTTCCGCAATCCCGCAGAACCAGATGGTGATGATGCAGCCGCAAGGCATGCAGCAGCACTACGCCGCCCCGGCGGCACCCGCGGCCACCCCTGCCGCGGCAGCTGCGCCGGCCGTCGCCGCCGAGCCGACCGGCCATATCGTCAAGTCGCCCATGGTCGGCACCTTCTACCGCTCGTCCGCCCCAGGCTCGCCGGCGTATGTGGAAGTCGGCTCGACCATCAAGGAAGGCGATACCCTGTGCATCATCGAAGCGATGAAGCTGCTCAACGAAATCGACGCGGACGCCTCCGGTGTCGTGACCAAGATTCTGGTCGAAAACGGCCAGCCGGTCGAATTCGGTCAACCACTGTTTGTGATTGGCTGATCGACGACCATGTTTGAGAAAATCCTCATCGCCAACCGCGGCGAGATTGCGCTGCGCATTCAACGCGCCTGCCGCGAAATGGGCATCAAGACCGTGGTCGTGCACTCCGAAGCCGACAAGGACGCCAAATACGTCAAGCTGGCCGACGAGTCGGTCTGCATCGGACCGGCGCCCTCCTCGCTGAGCTACCTGAACATGCCGGCCATCATCAGCGCGGCCGAAGTGACCGACGCCGAAGCGATCCACCCGGGCTACGGCTTCCTGTCGGAAAACGCCGACTTCGCCGAACGCGTGGAAAAATCCGGTTTCGTGTTCATCGGACCGCGTTCCGATTCGATCCGTCTGATGGGCGACAAGGTGTCGGCCAAGCAGGCGATGATCCGCGCCGGCGTGCCGTGCGTGCCAGGTTCGGACGGCGCCCTGTCGGACGATCCGAAAGAAATCATCCAGACCGCGCGCCGCGTGGGCTATCCGGTCATCATCAAGGCGGCCGGCGGTGGCGGCGGACGCGGCATGCGCGTGGTGCACACCGAAGCGGCCCTGCTGAACGCGGTCGCCATGACCAAGACCGAAGCGGGCAGCGCGTTCAACAATCCCGAAGTCTATATGGAGAAGTATCTGGAAAATCCGCGCCACGTGGAAATCCAGATTCTCGCCGACGAGCACAAGAACGCCGTCTGGCTGGGCGAACGCGACTGCTCGATGCAGCGCCGCCACCAGAAGGTGATCGAGGAAGCGCCGGCGCCGGGCATTCCGCGCAAGCTGATCGAAAAGATCGGCGACCGCTGCGCCGAGGCTTGCCGCAAGATCGGTTACCGCGGTGCCGGCACCTTCGAATTCCTGTACGAAAACGGCGAGTTCTATTTCATCGAGATGAATACGCGCGTGCAGGTCGAGCACCCGGTAACGGAAATGATCACCGGCATCGACATCGTGCAGGAACAGATCCGCATCGCCTGCGGCGAAAAGCTGCGCTTCCGCCAGCGCGACATCATGCTGTCGGGCCACGCCGTGGAATGCCGCATCAATGCCGAAGACCCGTTCAAGTTCACTCCGTCGCCGGGACGCATCGTTGCCTGGCACGCGCCGGGCGGCCCCGGCATCCGCGTCGATTCGCATTCGTATGCCGGCTACTACGTGCCGCCGCACTACGACTCGATGATCGGCAAGGTGATCGCCTACGGCGCCACCCGCGAGCAAGCCATTCGCCGCATGCAAATCGCGCTGTCGGAAATGGTGGTTGAAGGTATTCTGACGAATATTCCGCTGCATCGCGAACTGATGATCGATGCGCGCTTTATCGAAG
>CAMLIL010000008.1 GCA_946480015.1 uncultured Oxalobacteraceae bacterium
CTGGCGTCAGGACCTAAACCTGGTGCGTCTACCAATTTCGCCATCCTCGCGGGATGGTACCCAGCCTGTCAGCCATGGCCGGACACCTCATACGGGGACCTCGGAAAACCTCAGCGCGGCGAAACTTTCGCCCTGCCGCTCGCTACGGTTTTGCGCGGCCCCTACCGTCTCTCAAATAACAAAGGGCGCCCGCGATGACAACCGGCGCCCTGCACTGCCTCTGTTAGGGGCTACAACATCAACCCGGTATTTTACTGGAAATTCTGTCACTAGCGGGCGCTTTTTTGAAACGAACTCAGCCGGAGTATAATTTGGCATCGCTTCCAAATTCCACAGAATTCCCCCTGCATGTCATCCCAAAACAGCAAGAAACTGCGCCGGCTCGGTCTGTTCGCAGTCACCTGGCCTATTTTCATCGAACAGCTTTCGCATATCCTTCCCGGCATTGTCGACACCTTCATGGTCAGCCATCTGGGCGATAACGCCGTGGCCGGCCTGGCGGTGGCCAACCAGATCGTCAGCTTCTGCATTATCGTGTTTTCCTTCGTCGGCGTCGGCAGTTCCGTGGTGCTGACCCATTATCTGGGCGCGGGCGACCGGGCCGGCGCCGACCGCGTCGCCGCCACCGCCATCGGCATCAACTTTTGGTTGGGTGTGGCCATCAGTGCCGGCGTCGCTGTCGGTTCCGAGCAACTGCTGCGCCTGCTGCATTTGCCGCCGGAACTGTTGCCGTATGCCCGCCCGTTCCTGGCCCTGATGGGCGGCAGCCTGTTTCTGGAGTCGCTCAATATCGCCTTCGCCGCGGTGTTGCGCGCCCATGGGCACACGCGCGAAGCCATGTTCATCGCCATCGGCATGAATGTGCTGAACCTGATTCTCAATACCCTGCTCATCTTCGGCCTGTTCGGCTTTCCGAAAATGGGCGTGCTCGGCGCCGCCCTGTCGACCGTGATCAGCCGCACCCTCGCCTGCGTCGCGATTGCCTGGATGGTCAGGCGCCAGCTCAAGCTGCACCTGCATCCGGGCATGCTGTCGCGTTTTTGCCGCGATTCGATGGGACGCATCCTGCGCATCGGCATCCCGGCCGCCGGCGAAGGCCTGTGCTGGCATACCAGTTTCATGGTCATTACGTACTTCGTCGGCCAGATGGGCGTGGCGTCGCTGGCCACCTTCTCGTATGCCATGCAGCTGTCGATGATCATGATGATGCTGGGCATATCGATCGGCATCGGCACCGAAATCATGATCGGCCATATGATCGGCGCCGGCGAATTCGACCAGGCTTACCGCCAATTGCTGCGCAGCCTGCGGGTCGGCCTGGGCGTGACGATCATCTCGACCTTGATCGTGGTGCTGCTGGCGCCGTGGCTGTTCGGCATGTTCACCGATAACGCGGCGATTGTGAGCGGCGGTGCGGTGCTGCTGCGCATGAGTCTCCTGCTGGAGCCGGGACGCACCTTCAATCTGGTGGTGATCAATTCGCTGCGGGCGACCGGGGACGCGCGTTTCCCCGTGATGATGGGGGCGTTTTCGATGTGGGGTGTGGCGGTGCCGCTGGCCTGGCTGCTGGGGCTGCACCTGAACTGGGGCTTGATCGGCGTGTGGATCGCATTTACCGCCGATGAATGGGTGCGCGGCCTGACCATGTATGCGCGCTGGAAAAGCCGGGTGTGGGAGAAACATGCGCGTGCGGTGCATGCGCATGTTTCCGCCCCGGCCGCCCTCGCCTAGGCGGGGACTGACGGCGATTACGCCGGTTCGGCGACAACCACCGCTTTTGCGCGTTCCACCTCGGGCCGCTTGACGCGGAACCAGGCTGCATACAGCGCCGGCAGGAACAGCAAGGTCAAGGCCGTCGCCACCACCAGGCCGCCCATGATGGCCACCGCCATCGGCCCCCAGAATACCGAGCGCGACAGCGGAATCATGGCCAGCGCGGCGGCGGCGGCCGTCAGCACGATCGGACGGCAGCGCCGCACCGCCGACTCGACCACCGCATCCCACGCCGGCACGCCGTTGGCAATATCGTGCTCGATCTGGTCCACCAGAATCACCGAGTTTCGAATGATCATGCCAAACAGCGCAATCACGCCCAGATTGGCCACGAACCCGAACGGCCGATTCAGGATCAGCAGCGCCATGGCCGCGCCGGCCACGCCCAGCGGACCGGTCAAAAATACCATCACCGCCCGCGAGAAGCTGTGCAGCTGCAGCATCAGCAAGGTGAACACGATGAACAGCACCAGCGGCACATTGGCGCTGATCGATGCCTCGGCCTTCTTGCTGTCGGCTTCTGCGCCGGCCAAGGCGATGGTGTAGCCCGGCGGCAGCGAGGCGCGCAAATCGCCCAGCTTGGCGCTGATCTGGCCCGACACGGTCGGTCCCTGAATGCCATCGGCCACATCCGACTGGGCGGTGATGGCCCATTCGCGCCCCTCGCGCCACACCACGCCCGGCTCCCACACAAAATGGGCGCGGGCGATCTGGCCGACCGTGACCGGCTTGCCCGAGGCGGTTGGCAGATTGGTGTCGTTCAACACCGAAATGGTGGCGCGCTCCTCCACCGGCTGGCGCACCACGATATCGATCAGCTTGTTATCTTCGCGGAACTGGCCGATGCGCGTACCGGACAAGATGGTGTTAGCGGCGCGCATCACGGTTTGCGTCGTGATGCCCAAAGCACGCAGCTTGTCCTGGTCGAGCTCCAGGCGCAAGACCTTGACCGACTCGTTCCAGTTGTCGTTGACGCCGACCGTATTCGGATTGGCGCGCATGATGTCCTTGACCTTGTCGGCATAGTCCCGCACGACGGCGATATCCGGCCCCTGCACGCGGAACTGGACCGGATACGGTACCGGCGGCCCGTTCGGCAGCAGCTTGACGCGGCCGCGCACCTCAGGGAAATCATGCTTGAAGATATCCACGATCTTCAGGCGCAGCCTGTCGCGGCTCTTGATATCCTTGGCCAGCACGACGATCTGCGACACGTTCGTTTGCGGGAAGATTTGATCGAGCGGCAAATAGAAGCGCGGGCTGCCGGTGCCGACATAGCTCGTCACGCTTTCAATATCGGACTCCTTCTGCATATACGCTTCGAACTTCTTGACCTGCTTCTCGTTGGCGGCGAACGAGGTGCCTTCCGGCGTCCACATTTCGACCATCAGTTCGGGCCGGCTTGAATCCGGGAAGAACTGCTTTTCGATGAATTTGAAGCCGAAGATGCCCAGCCCCACGATGGCCAGGGTCAGCGCAATGGTGGTCTTGCGCTTGTCGACGCACCAGTTCACCACGCGCCGGAACTTCTGGTATCCGGGCGTATCGAACAGTTCATGATGGCCGTCCGCGCCCGCGTGCGGCTTCACCTTCAGGATCAAAAAGCCGATATAGGGGGTAAACACCACCGCCACAAACCACGAAATAATCAGCGCCAGCGCATTCACGGAGAACATCGAGAAGGTGTATTCACCCGCCGCCGACTTGGCCAGGCCGATCGGCAGGAAGCCGGCCGCCGTGATCAAGGTCCCGGTCAGCATTGGCATCGCGGTCGAGGTGTAGGCGAAGGTGGCCGCTTCAAAGCGCGACATGCCCTCCTCCATCTTGCGCACCATCATTTCGACGGCAATGATGGCGTCGTCGACCAGCAAGCCCAGCGCAATGATCAGCGCACCCAGGGATATCTTGTGCAGGTCGATGCTGAAAATGCTCATGAACAAGAAAGTGATCGCCAGCACGAGCGGAATCGTCAGGGCCACCACCAGACCGGGGCGCGCGTCGACGCGCAGCGGCTTGGTATGCAGGCCCAGCGCCACGAAGCTGACGATCAGCACAATGGCGATCGCCTCGACCAGCGTGTGCACAAACTCGCTGACCGACGCGGTGACCGCGCGCGGCTGGTCCGACACGCGCTGCAGCTCGATGCCCACCGGCAGCTTGGCGCGGATCTCGGCCACGCGGGCATCCAGGCCCTTGCCCATCTCGATGATATTGCCGCCCTTCTCCATCGACACGCCCAGACCGATGACCTCCTTGCCGTTAAAGCGCATCTTGTCGCTGGGCGGGTCCTGGTATTCGCGCTTGATGGTGGCGAAGTCGCCGAGCCGGAAGGTGGTGTTGTTGGCCCGCAGTTCCAGGTTTTCCAGGTCCTTGACCGTCATCAGGGCGCCGGTCACGCGCACTTGCAGATCGTCGGTCGGCGTAACCAGCACGCCGGTCGACTCCACCGTATTCTGGGTGGCGATCTGGTTGGCGATCGTCTCGAACGGCACACCCAGCTGGGCGAATTTCTTGTGCGAGAACTCGATGTTGATTTTCTCGTCCTGCACGCCAAACTGGTCGACCTTGGAAACCAAAGGCACACGCAGCAATTGCTGGCGCACGAAGTCGGCGTAATCCTTCACTTCGGCATAGCTGAATCCATCGCCCGACAACGCGAAGATCGAGCCGAAGGTGTCGCCGAATTCGTCGTTGAAGAACGGGCCATTGACTCCGGGCGGCAGCGTGCCGCGGATGTCGCCGAGCTTCTTGCGCACCTGGTACCACGAAGCCGAGGTTTCGCGCGGCGGCGTCGATTCGCGCAGCTGCACGATGATGAGGGATTCGCCCGGCTTCGAATAGCTCTTGATGAGGTCGATGTACGGCGTTTCCTGAAGTTTTTTCTCCAGCTTGTCGGTGACCTGTTCCGCCATTTGCACGGCGGTGGCGCCCGGCCACACGGCACGCACGACCATGGCGCGGAAGGTGAAGGGCGGATCTTCGTCCTGCCCGAGATTCATATAACTGACAATACCGCCCAGCAGCAATGCGACAATCAGGTAACGCGTTAATGGTATGTGTTCGAGTGCCCAGCGTGAAAGATTGAATCCCTTCATTTGGCAACCTCACGGCCGCCGGCCGCAGCGACGGTAGGGGTCGGCGCCGCCGCCGGGTTTTCCGGCGCCAGCAGCGTCACTTTCTGTCCCGCCTTGAGGAGGTTGACACCGGCCGTGACCACGGTCTGGCCCGGCGTGATGCCCCCGCCCACCAGGATCTCGTTGCCGGCCGCGCCAGTCACCTGCACCGGCACCAGACGCACGGCGCCCTTCTCCACCACCCACACCGAAGTGGCGTTCCTTTCGTGATGCAGCGCGGTCAATGGCACGCGGATCTGCGCCACCGGCGTGGTGGACGAGAATTGCACCAGCGCCGTCATGCCCAGCTTGACGTCGGGCGCGCTGTCGGGAATCGACACCTTGGCCGTATAGGTACGGGTGGCCGGATCGGCGATCGGCGACACTTCGCGCACCTTGCCGGGAATGCTCACATCGGGGCGGGCCCAGGTGCGCACCGTCACGTCGCTCAGCTTGCGCAGCGATTCGACCTTATCTTCCGGCAAGCCGATCACGATCTCCTTGTCGCCCGCCTTGGCCACGTTGACCACGGGCGTGCCCGGCGCGACCACCTGGCCGACGTCGGCGTTCACCGCCGTCACGACCCCGTCCACGTCGGCCACCAGAGCCGCGTAATTGGCCTGGTTGGACTGGCCGAAGTAGGCGGCCTGGGCGGCGTCGACGTTGGCCTGCGCCGCATTCCACGCCGCCATTTTCTCGTCCAGCACCGCCTGGCTGACGAAATTCTTGATGCGCAATTCCTGATAGCGCTTCAGTTCCGCCTTGGCCAGGTCGCGCGTGGTTTCGACCGCGCGCAGCGACGCTTTGGACTGCGCCTGCGACAGCTTCAAATCCTGCGGGTCCAGGCGCATCAGCACCTGGCCGCGCTTGACGACGGTGCCGGGATCGACCAGCCGAGCGGCAATCTTGCCGCCAACGCGAAAGCCCAGGCGCGATTCGACCCGGGCCTTGACTTCACCGGAAAACTCGGCGTTCACGTCGACATTGCTGGCACTGACGACCAGCGCGCGCACCGGACGGATGTCCTCGACTTTGGGCGGCGTTTTGGAGCAGGCGGCCAGCACTGCGGACAGCGACAGCAGCAGCGCCACCTGGATGGCGCGGGGGGAATGAGGGGCGAACACAGAGTTTTCCTTTACTATGCAAGAACGGGAGTCAGGCAATGTTTCCATTTTGAGCACTTCTGATGGTACTACCTGACGGCCCGGTGAGGCTAACTGACTTCTCGGTTAGTAATTATAATATCGCAAGATTCATTTGCAAATGACTTCCGCGTCATTTATTTTTTCATGCCTGTCGACCACTACGAAAACTTCCCCGTCGCGTCCTTCCTGCTGCCACGCCGCCTGGTGCCGGCGGTCGAAGCCATTTACGCCTTCGCCCGCAGCGCCGACGACCTGGCCGACGAAGGCGATGCCAGCCCCGCCGAACGGCTTGACGCGCTCACGCGCTACGAAGCTGCCCTGACGGCCATTGAGCGGGGCGAGGCCCAGGCCGATCCGATCTTCGAGCGTTTGCGCGGTGTAATCGTTCAATACAACTTGCCGCTGCAACCGTTTTTCGACCTGCTCTCTGCGTTCAAACAAGATGTGACGACCAAGCGCTACGCGCAATTCGGCCAGCTGCTCGACTATTGCCGGCGCTCGGCCAACCCGGTCGGGCTGCTGATGCTGACCTTGTACGGCGCCGCCGACGCCGAATCGGTCGCCCAGTCCGACGCGATCTGTTCGGCCCTGCAGATCATCAATTTCCTGCAGGATGTGGCGATCGACCGCGAAAAAGACCGCATTTACATTCCGATGACTGACCTGGAACGCTTCGGCGTCCTGCCCGAACAACTGGACCGCGCCGACGCCGGCCCGGCCTGGCGTTCGCTGATGGCCTTCGAGGTCAAGCGGGCGCGCGCCATGATGCTGGACGGGGCCCCGCTGGCCAAACGCCTGCCGGGCCGGATCGGCTGGGAACTGCGCCTGGTGATCCAGGGCGGGCTGCGCATTCTCGAGCTGATCGAGACGGCGGCATACGACGTGTTTCGCCACCGCCCCGTGCTGGCGGGCCACGACTGGCTGGTGATCGGCTGGCGCGCCCTGCGCATGTAAGAGGCCGTTTCAAAATGGGCATGGCGTTGTTGCAGCTCCTTGCCGTGCAGGCGCACTGTCTGCGTCGCTGCGCCTGGCCATGCCCATTTTGGAGACCGCCTCCAAGCCAAACAAGCGCTGAGCTGCACGGCCATATAGAATAGCGGCTTTGCATCGCCCACCCTTGCATTTCTGACCATGTCTCCCGACGAATACTGCCAAGAAAAAACCGTTCAGAGCGGCTCCAGTTTTTATTACAGCTTTCTGTTCCTGCCGCCGGAACGGCGCCGGGCCATTACCGCGCTATATGCCTTTTGCCGCGAAGTGGACGACACGGTGGACGAATGCACCGACCAGTCGATCGCCCGCATCAAGCTGGCGTGGTGGCGCAATGAGGTCAGCAATACCTACGCCGGCAAACCCGAGCATCCGGTCATGAAAGCGCTGCAGCCGCATATCGCGCCGTATCAGCTGCAGCAACAGCATCTGCAAGCCATCATCGACGGCATGGAGATGGATCTCGACCAGACCCGCTATCTCGATTATCCGGCGCTGCAGCGCTATTGCTGGCACGTGGCCAGCGTGGTCGGCATTCTGTCGGCCAGTATTTTCGGCTTCACCGATCCGAATACCCTGGTCTATGCCGAAAAACTCGGGCTGGCATTCCAGCTGACCAATATCATCCGCGATGTCGGCGAAGATGCGCGCAAGGGCCGTATTTATTTGCCCATCAATGAACTGCAGCAATTCAATGTCACCGCCGCCGACCTGCTCAATGCGCGTCACAGCGAGCGCTTCGAAAACCTGATGCGCTTTCAGGTCGAGCGCGCCAAGACGATTTACGACGAAGCCTTTGCCCTGCTGCCGAAGCAGGACCGCCGCCCCCAGCGCCCAGGCCTGATGATGGCGGCCATTTACCGCACCGTGCTCGACGAAATCGAACGCGACCGCTTCCAGGTCCTCAATCAGCGCATTTCACTGACGCCGCTGCGCAAGCTGTGGCTGGCGTGGAAAACCTATGTGCGTGGCTGATTTCGCGCCATGCCGGCCGTGAAGCACGTCGCCGTCGTCGGTGGCGGCTGGGCCGGTTGCGCCGCGGCGGTTGCGCTGGTGCGCGCCGGCCATCACGTCACGCTGCTCGAAGCGGCGCGCACGCTGGGCGGACGCGCGCGCAGCGTGCAGGCGCACGGCAAGCTGCTCGACAACGGCCAGCACATCCTGCTCGGCGCCTACCGCGCCACGCTCGGCCTGCTGCGCGACGTCGGCATCGACGCCGACCAAGCGCTGCTGCGCCTGCCGCTGCAGATGTGCTACCCCGAAGGCATGCATTTCGTCGCGCCGCGCTTGCCCGCGCCGCTGCATGTCGGCGTGGCGCTGCTGCGCGCGCGCGGCCTGTCGCGCGCCGACAAGATGGCGCTGGCGCGCTTTTCCACCAGCGCGCGCTGGATGGACTGGACGCTGCACACCGACTGCAGCGTCAGCGAACTGCTGGAACGATTCGACCAGACCGAGCGCCTGACGCGCCTGATGTGGCGGCCATTGTGCCTTGCGGCCCTCAATACCGCGCCGGAACGCGCATCGGCGCAGGTGTTTCTGGCCGTGCTGCGCGACAGCCTGGGCGCGCACCGCGCCGCGTCGGACATGCTGATCCCGCGCCGCGATCTGTCCGCCCTGTTTCCACTGGCCGCGGCCAGGCACCTGGAAGCGGCCGGCGCCACGGTGCGCACCGGCGCCAAGGTCAGCGCGATTGCCCGCCATGGCGAGCGCTGGCGCGTTGATGCGAGCGGCAGCGCGGTCGGCGGCACCTGGGCCATCCACCCCGATGCGGTGGTGGTGGCGACGCCGCCGCCCGCGGCCGCCGCCCTGCTCGATCTGCCGCAGCTGCCGGCGTTCGACTACGAAGCCATCACCACCTGCTATCTGCAATACCCGCCCGGCACGCGCCTGGACCGCCCCTTCTACGCGCTGGAGGACGCCCCGGCCGCCGGCCACTGGGGCCAGTTCGTGTTCGACCGCGGCCAGCTCGACGCCGCGCAGGACGGCTTGCTGGCGGTCGTCATCAGCGCGTCGGGCGAAGCCGCCGCACTGGGCCAAAACGCGCTGGTACAGGCGGTGGCGGGCCAGCTGGCGCAGCAGCTGAAACTGCCGGCACCGCTCGGCAGCCAGGTCATTAGCGAAAAGCGCGCCACCTTCGCCTGCACGCCAGGCCTGGCGCGGCCAGGCAACGCCACTGGCTTGCCGGGCCTGGTACTGGCCGGCGACTACACCGCCGGCGACTATCCGGCCACGCTGGAAGGGGCTGTGCGCAGCGGCCTGGCCGCCGCCGCCCTGCTCGACCAGAAGTAATGACCGGAAGCGAGCGAACGATTATCGGCCTATTTGGTCGCCTGCCCTGCCCTTCGTGCAGCCTGTCGCATTCCGGTGGAGCCGCCGCGCCTGTTTTTGTACAGTGCAAGCATCGGAACAGGCTTTTCAACGGGGCGGGTAACATGAACGTACATATTGGACTGCGCGCGGTGGCGCTGCTGGCATTCGTTGCCGCCGCCACCATCGCCATCGTCAAACCGGACCTGATCGGCGGCGCCGCCCAGCTGCCATCGCCGGCCGCCCTCGCAGTCGTGGCCTTGCACCACCTGTGAGCGCAGCCAGTCCACATCGGAGTGAAGTAAAGATGGGCAAACTCGAATACCTCGACGCCTTGAAGCGTGCCATGGCGGGCCTGCCGCCCGAGCTGCAGGCCAAAACCCTGGCCTACTACGAGCAGTGCTTCGTGGACGCGGCCTCGCTTGGACGGCTTGAGACGGCGGTCTCGGAGGAACTCGGCGATCCCAAGAAAATCGCCATGACCCTGCGCGCCAACGCGCATCTGCAAGCCCTGCAGAACAAGCCCCATCCGGTCAGCCTCGTGCGCATGGCCGTGTCGGCCGTCGGGCTGGCGATTTTCAACCTGTTCATGGTCGTGCCGGCGCTGGTCTACGGCGCCCTGCTGGCGTCGCTGGTTGCGGTGGCCATGTCCTTTTACGTGGGCGGCATCGCCATCACCGCCAGCGGCCTGGCCGGCGCCAACGAGCTGCTGCTGCAGGGACCATTCCAGCAAATCGTCACGGACGAGGGCGGCGAGCCGGCGGAGGTCCAGACCCGCATCAATATCAACGAGACCGGCATCCACGTGTCGCAGGAAAAGGTCGATCCCGACGCCGATCCCGCAGCCCGGCGGGGCATCCGCATTGAAACCGACCTGGACACCGAGTCGCGCACCACGCAAACCTTCTTCGGTATCGGTCTGATCCTGGGCGGGATCGCGCTGTCCTTGCTGAGCCTGGTGATCGCCCGCTACACGCTCACCGGCATCCAGCGTTACGTCCACATGAATATTTCCCTGCTCAAGGGAAGCTGAGACCCGGAGAACCCATGCGCTCATTGCTCAGAGTTGCCCTGGCCCTGCTGCTGCTGGCCGTACTGCTGACCGCCCTGTCTTACAGCATGCTGCGCGCACAGGGGCCGGCGCTCCCGTCCAATCTGGAAGGCCGCAGGGTCATGCCCGAAACCCGCGCCGTCAGCGGCGCCGTCGCCAACATCGACTTGAACGGCCCGATCAACCTGTCCCTGCGCCAGGGGGCGGTGCCGTCGCTGGTGGTGCGCGGCGAACAGCGCCTGCTGGGCAATATCGACACCAGCGAGGAAGGCGGCATTCTGCACATCGGCACCAAGGGCATGCTGCTCAATCCGCGCCACCCGATCCAGGTGACGCTGGTGCTGCCGCGGCTGGACCAGGTGTCGGTACGCGGCAGCGGCGACAGTTCCGTCAACGGCTTTTCCGGCGAGCGCATCGACGTTCAGCTGAGCGGGTCCGGCAACCTGAAATTCAACGGCCGCTACCGACAGGTCAGCGCCAGCCTGCACGGCAGCGGCGACATGGAACTCAACGGCGGCAGCAGCGAGACCGTCGACATCACCCTGGTTGGCTCGGGCAATATGACGGTGGTCGGTTCCTGCAGGCAGTTCGCACTCGACCAGACCGGTTCGGGCGACCTCGATGGCGAACACATGTCCGCCGATGAAGCCAATGTCGAGCTGAAGGGCTCGGGCGGCGTCTCGCTGACGGCCCTGAAAAGCATCGCCGTCACGCTGCGCGGCAGCGGCGGCGTCAACGTGTTCGGCAATCCATCCGAACGCCACGTCACCCGCAGCGGTTCGGGCGACGTCAGCTTCGACTGAGCCAGCGCAGGGCGCCGGCGCCGGCCACGCGCCCGCTGGCGAAACAGGCGGTGAGCAGATAGCCGCCGGTAGGCGCTTCCCAATCGATCATCTCGCCGGCGCAGAACACGCCTGGCACGGCGCGCAGCATGGAGGTGGCCGGGTCGATGGCGTCGAACGCCACCCCGCCGGCGCTGCTGATGGCTTCGTCGATGGGACGGGCGCGCCGCACTACCAGCGGCAGCATCTTGATCGCCTCGGCCAGCCGCGCCGGATCGGCATACTCGTCCTTCGACAGGCATTCGTGCAGCAGGCCGGACTTCACGCCCTTGATACCGAGCCGGCTTTGCAGATGGCTGGAGATCGAACGCGCACCGCGCGCACGCGCCACTTCGGCGGCCACCCGCGCGCCATCCAGGTCGGGCAGCAGGTCGAGGTAGAGCGTGGCGCTGCCGCCGGCGTCGATCTGGTCGCGCAGCGGCGCCGACAGCGCGTAGATCAGACTCCCCTCGACACCGGTGGCGGTGATCACGAACTGGCCCTGGCGCTTGACGCCGGCGATGGTGGCCGCCACCGTGATCAGCGGCTGGCCCGCGTGGCGGCTGGCGAAATGCTCGCTCCAGCCGGTATCGAAACCGCAATTGGCCGGCTTGAGCGGTGCCACCGCCACCGCGCGCTCGCGCAGCAGCGGCACCCAGGCGCCGTCGGAACCCAGCCGCGCCCAGCTTGCGCCGCCCAGGGCCAGCACCACGGCGTCGAAGTGTTCGTGCGCTTCGCCCTCAGGCGTGGCAAAGCGCAGGGCGGCGCCATCCCAGCCCAGCCAGCGGTGGCGCATGTGGAAGCCGACCCCGGCCTCGCGCAGCCGGTGCAGCCAGGCGCGCAGCAGCGGCGCCGCCTTCATGTCGGCCGGGAAGACCCGGCCCGAACTGCCGACGAAGGTGTCGACACCCAGACCGTGAATCCATGCGCGCACCGCTTCGGCATCGAACTGTTCGAGCCAGGGCGCCACCTGCCCGGCGCGTGCGCCGTAGCGGCCCACAAAGGCCTGGTACGGTTCGGCGTGGGTGATATTCATGCCGCCTTTGCCGGCCAGCAGGAATTTACGCCCAACCGAGGGCATCGCATCGAACAGCTCGACCCTGGCGCCGCCCTGACTGAGCACCTCGGCCGCCATCAGGCCGGCAGGGCCGCCGCCGATGACGGCAACGCGTGATGAGGTGGACAGGCTGGACATGGCGAAACGCGGGCGGATTGAACGAGCCGCATTGTAGTCGAGATCACGGCGCGCAAATAGATGTAAAGGGAGCTTGACATCTGCGCGCAACACATTACACTGTAAAGCATACTTTACATGGAGGAGTATATGATCGACAAAATCTGGAACCGCGCCTATGTGCGCGAGATGACCGGCGCCGTGCTGGTGTATGCCGTGGTGCTGGTGTTAGCGCTGAAGTTCGGCCGTCCGATGGCCGACAGCG
This sequence comes from uncultured Oxalobacteraceae bacterium, assembly GCA_946480015.1. The sequence continues at coordinate 12,640 of CAMLIL010000008.1, forward strand.
CCCTGCGCACCGCCGTGCTGCTCACGCCCATGGCGGGCTTCGCGCTGATGATCTGGGCCGTGGCGCGGCATATTCGCCGCATCGACGAATTCATGCGCCAGTTCATGCTCGAGAGCGTCGCCATCGCCGCCGCGCTCACCGCCGGCCTCACCTTCACCTACGGTTTTCTTGAGAATGCAGGTTTTCCGCGCCTGTCGATGTTCGTGGTCTGGCCTGTGCTTGCGGGCTCGTGGGGCGTGACCAACCTGGTCCGCGCCCGGCTGGCCAGATGAAGAACATCGTGCGCGACCTGCGCAACGCACAAGGCTGGAGCCAGTCCCACATGGGCGACCTGCTGAACGTTTCGCGCCAGACCATCAACGCCATTGAAACCGGACGTTACGACCCGAGCCTGCCGCTGGCCTTTGCCATCGCGCGGCTGTTCCATCAACCTATCGAAGCCATTTTCAATCCCGATTCGGAGACCCCATGATCATCCGCTTTTTCGCCGCACTGATGCTGGCGCTGCTCGCACAACTGGCTGTCGCCGCCGACGCCCTCAGCCGCTATGCTTTCACCCTGGCTCCGGCTGAACGCTTTGAAGTCGGCGCCACACTGGTCGAGCGCCATGGCAGCGGTGGCCAGCCGCTCATTCTCATTCCCGGCCTGGCCAGCGGCCCGTGGGCGTGGCAGGAAGCGGTGCGCCGGTTCAAGGGCAGCCGCGCGGTCTACGTGCTGACCTTCCCCGGCTTCGATGGCCGTCCGGCGGTACCGGGCAAAACCCTGGATGCGGCGCGCGACTCGGTGATCGCGCTGATCGAAACGCGCAAGCTGGCGCGGCCCGCGCTGATCGGTCACAGCCTGGGTGGCACGCTGGCGCTGGCCGTGGCGGCAACCCGGCCCGAACTGGTGGGCGCCGTGATATCGCTGGATGGCTTGCCGGTGTTTCCCGGCACGGAAGACATGAGCGAGATGCAGCGCGCGCAGATGGCGGCCGGGATGAAGCGGCGCACAAGCGCCATGCCCGCAGCGGCGTTTGCCGCCCAGCAGACCGAGTACATGAGCGGCACCGGCGTGCTCGACATGGGGCGCGCCGACGAACTGGCCAAGCTGTCGGCGAAAAGCGACCCGGGCGCGGTGGCCCAATATATGGTGGATGCCTTCGGCGTCGACCTGCGTCCGCTGCTGCCGGCGATCACGGCGCCGGTGCTGGTGCTGGTGCCCTACTTCAGCGGCGACGCCGAGCAGCAGCAGATGACCGAGGCGGCGAAAGTCGCCTATTACAAGGCGATCATGGCCGAAACCAAACGGCTGACGGTACTGCCCATCGCGCCGGCGCGCCACTTCGCCATGTTCGATGCGCCCGACGAGGTAATGGGGGCGATCGACAGGTTTTTGAATACCAAATAGCGCTTATCGTTCGACTCAGCTCCACTCGTTGGATAGAGGCGGCCCTGGTCCCGGCGTGCGGTCAGGGCTGCTCGATCCGGATTACCGCATCGCCCTGGGTGACCCACAGGCGGTTGTCGGCGTCGATCGCGATCGCTGGTACGTTGCGTTGACTGGTACGCAGATACAACCGCGGAAAATCGGCGTCTCCAGCCAGCGTGGTGACTTTGCCGTCGGGTGTGATCTTGCGGATCGTGGCAAAGTAGGTGCCCGTGTCGAGTGCGTACACATTGCCTTGGGCATCGGCCGCCAGGGCCGGCGCGGCTTTCTGCTTCGTGCCGCTGAACAGCGACCATACCCCGTCCGGCGCAAGCTTCCAGATCGCATTGGTCGTTGTTTCCGATAGATACAGGTTGCCGGCCGGGTCGGTGACCACCGCCCATATGGACCAGTCCGCCGATGAGGCGGCCTTGGCCGGCACGTCCGCCCCGCGCCAGTCGCGCGTCGTGCCGTCCGCGCTGACTTTGCGCAGCGTGTGGCGCACGTAATCGGGGCACCCGTTAAAGCCACCGCAGCCGGAGTCGGCGCGTTCCTCGATCACCTCATAACGGTTGCCACTGCGGTCCGCAGCGATATTCCTGATGAATGTGGCGTAGGGTGAAGTGGCCCAATCGGTGAACTTCGGCACGGACAGCTGCGTCACGACGCCGTTCGCGTCTATCCTGAAAGCGCTCGCGCCAGCGGCGTAGACGCTGCCATCGACACCCGCGCTGACGCTCAGGAGGCTGCCATAGTATTCGCGCCGCGCCGCAGTGCCGCTCGCCATGGTGGTGACCACGCCGGACGGGGAAACCTTGCGCACGGCATTGTTGATCACGTCGGCCACATACAGGTTGCCGGCCATGTCGGCCGACAGGCCACCGGGTTCGCTGAAGCGCGCAGTGTCCGAGCCGTCGCTAAAGCCGGCCGCGCTGGACTGCTGGTGCAGCGCGAACGGCGTGCTGACCACGGCTGCCGGGGTGATGCGGCGGATCGCATTGTGCCCCTCGATCACATACAACTGGTTGGCGGCATCGATCGCCAATTCCTTGGGATAGGAGAAGCCGGCTTGGCTGCCGGTGCCGTCGCGCCGCTCCAGGGCCGCGCTGTTGCCGGCGAAGACCGAGACTTGGCCGTCCGTGCCAAGCTTGCGCACGGTGCGGTTCTGGGAGTCGACGATGAACAGGTTGCCCGTGCTGTCGAACGCCAACCCGGCCGGATTATTAAACCGCGCCGTCATGGCCGGACCGTCGCGCTCGCCCGACTCAGTGAGGCTGCCCGCGATCGTGCTGACAGCCCCGGCCGCGGTGATCCGGCGAATCGCGAAACTGTCGCTCGCGTACACATTGCCTTGGGCGTCGACCGCCAGTCCGTTGATGGCATAGAAGCCCGCAGCGCTGCCGACGCCGTCGGCGCGGCTCGTCGTCGGCGATCCTGCCAGTGTCGACACCGTACCGTTGACATCGATCTTGCGCACGTTGTGGTTGATGTCGTCGCCGATATACAGCGTGCCATCGGGTCCGATGGCAATTGCGCTCAGCATGCCGAAGCGGGCGGCGCTTCCTATGCCGTCCACGTTGCCCCCTTCAGCGACGCTGCCGGCGAAGACGGACGCGGCGCCATTGCTGGCGACGCGCAGCACCGCCTGCCCGCACGCCATATAGGTATTGCCGAAACGGTCCGCCACCATGCCGACTGTCGAGAAGCAGCCGGCGAAGGTCCCGATGGTCGCCAGAGTGCTTCCGCTAAGCCGCCGCACGCTGGCCGCGCCATCGTTGATATTCAGAAGCAGCTCGCCAGATGGCGCAAACGCCACGCCGGTGTAGTAAGAGGAAAACGTCGCAAAGTCCAGATTCGACTGGTCGATCGCACCGATCATCTTGCGCTGCCCGGAGCCGGCCAAGCGCAACGCGGCCGCATTGCTGCGCACCTCGCCGTTAGCATTCTGGACGATGGCGCGGTAGATCGCGCCATCCTCGTTTGCGCTGGCCGTCACGGTATAACTGGCCTGCACCGCCTGTGGCACCGGCACGCCGTTGCGCAGCCATTGGTAGCGCAGCGATGCGTCGCCGGTCGCGGTGACGGAGAAAGTCGCTGGTGCGCCGCTGGCTGCGGTCACGCTGGATGGCTGGGCGGAGATCGCCGGCACCGGCCCCGCAGGCGCAGGTGCTGGTGACGGTGCTGGTTCCGGATTGGGCGCCGGCACGGTCGGCTGCGAAGGAAGCGGGCTGTTTGGCGCCACATCCGATCCGCCACCGCCGCATGCGGCCAGCGCCAGCAAGGCGGCCGCCGCGAGGGCGAGCCGAAGACGGCGAGGTAAGGCTAGCGAAAATTTGCTGTTCATGAAACTTCAGGCTCAAAAAGTGAAGGTAACGAGCCCGCCACATGGGTACGGCGACGGGACAATCGGGCATTATATCCCGTTGTCCTATCGTCAAATTTATCCAATTGTCACTGCACCTCTACACACGCGTCAGCTTATCCGCCAGTAACCGGCGGGAAAAACGCCACTTCGCCATTCTCGGCAAGCGCCGTGTCCGGCTCGCACATGACGTGGTTGAAGGCCATGCGCAGCGGACGATCGCCGGCCAGCGCTTCGGCCCACACCCCGCCGCGCCCGGCCAGGTAGGCGCGCACGGCGCCGACGCTGCGCACGTCCTCGGGCAGGACGACCGATTCTTCCGAGGTGCCGAGCGCTTCGCGCACGCTGGCAAAAAATCGCAGCGAAATCTTCATGGAATCTAGTTGAGCATTTCGGTAAAGGGGATGAAACGCACCATGTCGCCGCGCGCGATCGGCTGGCCGGGCGGATTGTCGATCACGCCGTCGCCCCACACGGTCGAGGTCAGCACCCCGGAACCCTGGTTCGGGAACAGATCCAGCCCGCCGTCGGCGTTGATGCGCGCGCGCAGGAACTCGTTGCGGCGGTCCGCTTTGGTCCAGTCGAAATCGGCGCGCAGGGCAAAGCTGCGCGGGGCGACATCGCCACGCACGCCCTGCAGGCGCAGGATGAACGGGCGCACGAACAGCAGGAAGGTCACGAAGCTGGACACGGGATTGCCTGGCAGGCCGAGAAAGAACGCCGAACCGGCGTCCTTATCGATTTCGCCAAAGGCCAGCGGCTTGCCGGGTTTGACGGCGATCTGCCACATGTTCAGGCGCCCTTCGGCCTGCACGGCCGGGCGGATATGGTCTTCCTCGCCCACCGACACGCCGCCCGAGGTGATGATCAGGTCATTCTCGCGCGCGGCGTCGCGCAGGGTTTGCCGGGTCGCTTCCAGCGTGTCGGGCACGATGCCGAAATCGGTAATGACGCAGCCGAGGTTTTCGAGCAGGCCGCGCAGGGTGAAGCGGTTCGAATTGTAGATGGCGCCCGGCGCCAGCGGCTCGCCCGGCATGGCCAGCTCGTCGCCGGTGAAGAACACAGCAACCCGCAGGCGCCGCACGACCGGCAGGCTGGCCAGTCCGACCGAGGCAGCAAGGCCAAGCTCCTGCCCGCGCAGGCGCGTGCCGGCGGTCAGGATCACGCCGCCGGCGACGATGTCTTCGCCGGTACGGCGTATCCATTCGCCCGCCTTGGGCGTGTGCTTGATGGTGACGAAGTTGGGCGGCGTGGTCTCGCACTGCTCCTGCATGACGACCGCATCGGCGCCTTCGGGAATCAGGGCGCCGGTGAAAATGCGCGCCGCATGGCCGGGCGCGAGGAACTGGCCCACCTGCCCCGCCGGAATGCGCTGGCTGACCACCAGGGTGGCGTTGCCGCCGGCGCAGTCGGCGGCGCGCACGGCATAACCGTCCATCTGCGTGTTGTCGGCCGAGGGCACGTTGATGGTCGAGGCCTGCGCTTGGGCCAGTACACGGCCGTTGGCATTGAGCGTCGGCAGCGTTTCGGTGTCGCCGACCGGGCGCGCGGCCTTGAGCAGGAAGTCGAGCGCCTCGCTTACCGACAGCATGCCCATCGCCTTACAGCCCCGTGTTGGTGGCGATGTAGGCCTTCATCTTCTCGACGTCGGCCGGCATGACCACGAATTTCTGCGGCAGCGCTTCGATGTTCTCGAAGCCGTCCGGGCGCGGCGCATCGGTGCCGAGCGCTTCGAGAATGGTTTCGTTGAACTTGGCGGCCAGCGCGGTTTCCAGCACGATCATCGGCACGCCCGCTTCCAGATGCTCGCGCGCGACCTTGACGCCGTCCGCGGTATGGGTGTCGATGGTGACGTCGTAGTCGTCCTGCACGTCGCGGATGGTGGCGACGCGGTCGGCGTGGGTCGATTTACCCGACAGGAAGCCATACTGCGCCACCAGCTTGAATTCGTCGCCATCGCTGCCCGGCTTGCCGGACAGGTCGAAGCCGCCTTCGGTCTCGACCTTGTGGAACAGCTTGCGCACGCGCTCGGCGTCGCGCCCGACCAGGTCGTAGACGAAGCGCTCGAAGTTGGACGCTTTCGAGATGTCCATCGACGGGCTGCTGGTGTGATAGGTCTCGGCCGACTTGCGCACGCGGTACACGCCGGTGCGGAAGAATTCGTCGAGCACGTCGTTTTCGTTGGTGGCGGCGACCAGTTTCGCGATCGGCAGACCCATCATGCGGGCGATGTGGCCGGCGCATATGTTACCGAAGTTCCCCGACGGGACCGTGAACGAGACCTTCTGGCTGTTGTCGGTGGTGGCCGCCAGGTAGCCCCGGAAGTAGTACACCACCTGCGCCACGACACGGGCCCAGTTGATCGAATTGACGGTACCGATCTTCTGGCGGGCCTTGTATGGCAGGTCGTTCGAGACCGCCTTGACCAGGTCCTGGCAATCGTCGAACACGCCTTCGACGGCGATGTTGAAGATGTTCGGGTCCTGCAGGCTGAACATTTGCGCGGTCTGGAAGGCGCTCATTTTCTTGTGCGGCGAGAGCATGAACACGCGGATGCCCTTCTTGCCGCGCATGGCGTACTCGGCGGCGCTGCCGGTGTCGCCCGAGGTGGCGCCGAAAATATTCAGTTCCGCTCCGGTCTTGGCCAGCGTGTACTCGAACAGGTTCCCCAGCAGCTGCATGGCCATGTCCTTGAAGGCCAGGGTCGGGCCGTTCGACAGCGCCTGCAGCAGCAGGGTCTTGCCGCCATCTTTCTCCAGCACGCGCAGGGGAGTGATCTCGGCGGCGGATTCGCCGTTGCGCGCATTGCGGTACACCTCGGCGGTGTAGGTCTTTTTGGTCAGTGCGCGCAGGTCTTGTTCAGGGATGTCGGTGGCGAATTTTTGCAGGATCTCGTAGGCCAGGTCGGCATACGACAGCTTGCGCCACGCGTCCAGTTCCGCCCCGGTCACCTGCGGATATTCCGCCGGCAGGTACAGGCCGCCGTCCGGCGCCAGGCCGCCCAGCAGGATATCGGAAAATTGTTGGGGAACTTGCGAAGCGTCCGACTTGGCGGCGCGGGTAGACACGTAATGCATAGCTGAGAAAAGTCCGTTTTGAGCGTGAAGCGGGAGCAAACCAATGCGATCAGACCATTATTATATATGCTGAACTAGCAGGCAGCGTGATTGACCGTCACGACATGCACCGCCAGCCCGCCGAGCGAGGTTTCCTTGTACTTGGCCTGCATGTCGGCGCCGGTCTGGCGCATGGTTTCGATGACGTTGTCCAGGCTGACGAAATGCGTGCCGTCGCCTTTCAGGGCCAGCGATGCTGCGGTGATGGCCTTGATCGCACCCATGCCGTTACGCTCGATGCAGGGAATCTGCACCAGAGCGCCGATCGGGTCGCAAGTCATGCCGAGGTGGTGTTCGATGCCGATTTCGGCGGCGTTTTCGGTCTGCGAATTGGTCCCGCCCAATGCCGCGACCAGGCCTGCCGCGGCCATCGCGCAGGCCACGCCGACTTCGCCCTGGCAGCCGATTTCGGCGCCCGAGATCGAGGCGTTCTTTTTGCACAGCATGCCGATGGCGGCCGCCGTCAGCAGGAAGTCGCGTACGCCGCACACCGGTTCGGTCGGTTTGCAGTCCTCGACGTAGTAGCGCAGCACCGCCGGGATGATGCCGGCCGCGCCGTTGGTCGGCGCCGTGACCACGCGCCCGCCGGCGGCGTTTTCCTCGTTCACCGCCATCGCGTACAGGCTGACCTGGTGCACGGCATCGTGCGGCAGGTCATTGGCGCGGTTGTCGCCATCGCGCGCGTCCACTGCCTGTTTCCACAGCCTGGCGGCGCGGCGCTTGACGTTCAGGCCACCGGGCAGCTGCCCTTCAGTGACCAGGCCATGGGCGATGCAGGCGCTCATGACCTTCCAGATCCGGTCCAGCCCTGCATCGAGGTCCTGTTCGCTGATGCGCGTGCATTCGTTCGCGCGCAGCATGCGCGGGATCGACAGGCCGCTCGCGTCGCCATGCGCGAGCAGCTCGGCCATGGTGTCGAACGGGTATGGCAGCGGCCTGGCGCAGTCGCCGCCGCCATGGCCGGTCTCGCCTTCGGCGCGGATAAAGCCGCCGCCGACTGAATAGAACACGCGCTCGGCGCGGCTGCCGTCCTGCCGCATCAGCGTGAAGCGCATGCCGTTGGGGTGCTCGGGCAGCGATTCGGTTTTGTGGAACACCAGGCTGGTTTTCGGGCTGAACGGCACTTCCTTCACGCCGAGCAGCCTGATGGCGCCGTCCAGTGCCACCTCGGCCAGTTTGTCGTCGACCTGTCCAGGGTCCACGCCTTGCGGGGTTTCGCCCATGAGGCCGAGGACGATGGCCTTGTCGGTGCCGTGCCCCACTCCCGTCAGGGCGAGCGATCCGTAAAGTGCCACTTCGATGCCGGACGCCTCTTCGAGCGGGCCGCATTCGACCAGGAAGCGGCGCGCCGCCACCATCGGCCCCACGGTATGGGAACTGGACGGCCCGATGCCGATCTTGAACAGATCGAAGACGCTCATGTCCATGGTGGCTCCTCAGGCAGGCTGGATGGCGGTGACGTTCTCGAGCATGTCGGCCACCAGTTCGGGCAGCTGGATGCGCGGCTTCCAGCCCCAGTCGGCCCTGGCCTGGCTGTCGTCGATGCTGTGCGGCCAGCTGGCGGCGATGGCCTGGCGCTCGTCGGGCTGATAGCGGATCGTAAAGTCAGGCAGGTGCGCGCTAATGGCTTCGGCCAGCTCGCCAGGGCTGAACGAGACTCCGGCCACGTTGTACGACGAACGGATGGTGATGCGCTCGGCCGGTGCGTCCATCAGCTCGATGGTGGCGCGGATCGCGTCCGGCATGTAGATCATCGGCAGCGTCGTTTGGGGGCCGAGGAAGCAGTCGTAACGCTCGCCGCGCAGGGCCGCATGGAAGATGGCGATGGCGTAGTCGGTGGTGCCGCCGCCCGGCGGCGACTTGTAGCTGATGATGCCGGGATAGCGGATGCTGCGCACGTCGACGCCGTACCGATGGAAGTAGTACTCGCACAGGCGTTCGCCGGCCAGCTTGCTGATGCCGTAGATCGAGGCCGGGTCCATGACCGCATGCTGGGGCGTGGCCTGGTTCGGGGTATGCGGCCCGAAAGCGGCGATCGACGATGGCCAGAACACCCGCAGCGGCTTGCCGGCTTCATTGCGCTCGCGCGCCACTTCCAGGATGTTGAGCAGGCCGTCCATGTTCAGGTGCCAGGCCTTGAGCGGCAGCTTTTCGCCGGTGGCCGACAGCAGCGCCGCCAGCTGATAGATCTGGGTGATGCCTTCATCGGCCACCAGTCTGGCGATACGGGTGCGGTCAAGCACGTCGAGCGGCAGGTAGCGCGCGGCCTTATGCACATTGCCGGCACCGATATCGGCGGCGATGACGTCATGGCGACGCGCCAGCGCCTCCACCAGTTCGCTGCCGATCTGCCCGTTGGCGCCTATGACGAGAATGCGTTCCATGTCGGGGTCCCATCTGTTCTTGTGAAACGTTCTTAGTGCAGGATGCCCAGCTCGTGACCGGCCTGCTCGAAGGCGCGCAGCACGGTGTCGAGCTGCTCGCGGGTGTGCGCCGCCGACAGCTGCACGCGCACGCGCGCCTGCCCCATCGGCACCACAGGATAGAAAAAGCCGGACAACAGCACGCCCAGTTCGAACATGCGGGCGGCGAAACGCTGCGCGACCGGCGCTTCGAACAGCATCACCGGGATCACCGGATGGGTGCCCGGCTTGATGGTGAAGCCCAGACGCTGCACCTGCTCGCGGAAGTAGGCGGCGTTTTCGTGCAGGCGGTCGCGCAGTTCGGTCGAGTGCGACAGGCGTTCGAGCACGGCCAGCGAGGCGCCGGCAATGGACGGGGCCAGCGAATTGGAAAACAGATAGGGGCGCGACTTCTGGCGCAGGGTGTCGATGACTTCCTTGCGCCCGGCCGTAAAGCCGCCCATGGCCCCGCCCAGCGCCTTGCCGAGCGTGCCGGTGATGATGTCGACGCGTTCCACGACGTTGTGGTGCTCGTGCGTTCCGCGCCCGGTCTTGCCCATGAAGCCGGTGGCGTGGCACTCGTCGATCATGACGAGGGCGCCGTAGCGGTCGGCCAGCGCGCAGATCTTGTCCAGCTGGGCGATGGTGCCGTCCATGGAAAACACGCCGTCGGTCGCGATGACCTTGTGGCGCGCCCCGCCGGCCGCCTGCAGCTGCGCTTCCAGGTCGGCCATGTCGTTATGCTGGTAGCGCAAGCGCGCGGCCTTGCACAGGCGGATGCCGTCGATGATGGAGGCGTGGTTGAGCGCATCGGAAATGATCGCGTCCTGCTCGTCGAACAGCGGCTCGAACAGGCCGCCGTTGGCGTCGAACGCGGCGGCGTAGAGGATGCAGTCATCCAGGCCCAGGAAAGCGGCGAGCGCCGCTTCGAGCTGCTTGTGCACGGTCTGGGTGCCGCAGATGAAGCGCACCGACGACAGCCCGTAGCCGTAGCGCTCGGTGGCGGCAATCGACGCCTGCTGGATTTGCAGGTCGCCCGACAGGCCCAGATAATTGTTGGCGCACATGTTGATGAGCGTGCGGCCATCCTCGGCGGTGACCACCGCGCCCTGGCGCGAAGCCAGCACGCGCTCGGGCTTGTACAACCCCTGCTCGCGCAGCCTGTCGAGATTTGCGCTTAACCCGCCGTAGAACGCTTGCCTGGCCTGATCGCTCATGTCCGCTCCGTGGTATCGTATGATCGAATCGCACAATTCCGCGATATCGAACACAAATTCAATATAATGAATACTAACCAAAGCCGCCTGCGATGGCAAGCTCAGTTCCTGAATGTACCTGAAAACCGATGACAGCCTCCGTACAGACCAACTCCCCTCCTGAAGTAGGTGCCACACTGCAACGTTTGCGGCTGGCGCGCGGGCTGACCCTGGAAGACCTGTCGCGCATCGCCGGTGTATCAAAATCGATGCTGTCGCAGATCGAGCGCGAGAAAGCCAACCCGACCATTGCGATCACCTGGCGGCTGGCCAACGCGCTGGGCGTGCCGATCGGCGAGCTGCTGGCATCGAGCGCGCGCCCGGTGGCCAAGGTGCGCGTGCTGGAAGCGCACGAGACGCCCACCCTGCCCGGCCAGCATGCCGGCTATGTGCTGCGCATCCTGGGACCGATGGAGCTGGCCGGCAAGTACGAGTGGTATGAATTGACCCTGGCGCCGGGTGGCGAACTGGCCTCGCAGGCGCACGATCCCGGCACCAGCGAGCATGTGACGGTGCTGCACGGAACGCTGGAGGTGGATGCCGGCGGCGAACGCCACAAGGTGCGGATGGGTGCCACGGCGCGCTATGCGGCCGACCAGGATCACGTGCTGCGCAATCCCGGCAAGACCGAAACCAAGGCGCTGCTTGTGGTGGTGCACCGCTGAGTTCATTATCGTTTGCTCGATGAATCGGCGAAACGCGGGTTCAAGGCGGTGGAACTGGACGCTCGCGTGCTGCTTGAAGCGGACCAGCCGGCGGACTGCTAGCGCGGGTTGTTGGCGTCGATAACGGCCAGCAGTTCGATCTCGTCGTAGGGCAGCGAGGTTTTGACCGGCGCGACCCAGTTGCCGATCCAGTCGGCCAGCTTGTCGGCGGCGATCGGGCGGCTCATGAAGTAGCCCTGGCCCTGGTCGCAGCCGAGCGCGGACAGCAACCGCCATACGGCTTCGCTCTCGATGCCTTCGGCCACCACGCGCAGTCCCATGTTGTGGCCCAGGTCGATCGTCGAACGGACGATCTTGGTATCGCCCACGTCGTTTTCCATGTTCAGCACGAAGCTCTTGTCGATTTTCAGTTCGTCCACCGGCAGGCGCTTGAGGTAGGCCAGCGAGGAGTAGCCGGTGCCGAAATCGTCGATCGACAGGTCCACGCCCATCGCATGCAGGCGTTCCAGGGTCTGCTGGGCGCGCACCGGGTCGTCCATGATGGCGCTTTCGGTGATCTCCAGGCAGAACGCGCCGGCGGCGACCTGATGGCGTTCGAGGATGTCGTTGAACTTGGTCGGCAGGTCCTGGTCGAGCAGGTCGCGGGTGGACAGGTTGACCGATATCTTGATGTCGATGCCCTGCTGCGCCAGCTCGCGGCACAGCGCGGCCGACTGGTCCAGCACCCAGCGCGTGAGCACCCGGATAAAGCCGGTCTGCTCGGCGAAGGGAATGAATTCGTCGGGGAAGACGTTGCCGCGCTCCGGATGAATCCAGCGCACCAGCGCTTCGACGCCGACCACCGCGCCGGTGTCGAGGCGCAGCTTGGGCTGGACGTGCAGGCGGAATTCCTTGCGCTCGATGGCGTTGCGCAGCTCGGTCAGCAGGCCCAGACTCTGCTCGCTCGATTTGTCCATCACCGAGTCGTACAGCACCGCGCCGTCGTTGCGCTGCTTGGCCGTGTACATGGCCACTTCGGCCATCGACAGCAGGGCTTCGGCGTCGGCGCCGCTCATGGGGAAGCCGGCGATACCCAGGCCGGCGCCGATGTCGACGGTTTGATCTTCCAGCGATAGCGGCGCTTCCAGCGCGTGCAGGATGCGGGCGGCGATGGCGTGCGCCTGCTCGACGCCGACGGCCGGCAGCAGTACCGCGAATTCGTCGCCACCCAAGCGCGCCAGCTGGGCCGAGGGATGCGAGCTGGCCAGCTGCGTCTGCAGGCGTTCGGCAACCTGGCGCAGCAAGGCGTCGCCAAAGCTGTGGCCCATGACGTCGTTGACGTGCTTGAAGCGGTCCAGGTCCATCATCAGCACGAACACAGGATACGCATGCTTGCGCGCTTCGGCCAGCGATTCGTCCAGCATCAGCACGAACTGGGCGCGGTTGGGCAGGCTGGTCAGCGGATCCCAATAGGCCAGGCGGCGGATTTCCCGTTCGCGCTTGGCGATCCCGTCGCGCATGCTGCCGAAGGCCTTGGCGAGGGCGCCGATTTCATCGCCGCGCGAGCATTCGATCTCGCCGCGGTAGTCGCCGCGCTCGAGGCGGCTCGCAGTGCCGGCCAGCTCGCGCAGCGGCTGGGCGATGCGCTTGGCGGTGACGATGGAGGCCAGCGCACCCAGCACCACGCCGGCGATGGTCAGCACGACCAGGGTGCGTTTCAGGCTGTTGTACTGGGCGGTGGCGTCGTCGATCGAACGGGCCAGCATGACGCTGGCGCTGTGCCCCGCGCCGACGCCGATCGGCAGCAGACGCGCGCTGTACTGGCTGGCGTCGATGCTGAGGTCGACCGGGTGGCCCGGCGCATCCGGTATCGCCGCCAGCTGGCTTGCCACGGCGGCCATGGCGTTCGCGGGCAGCGTCGATTCGAGCGGATGCCAGGCGCCGCCCGGGGCGCGCGTCAGGATGGCCACTTCAAGGCTGGACAGCTGCTGCATATCCACGGCCATCTGGCGCTCGATGGAAAAGCCCATCACGACCCAGGCGATGGTGATGGGCGCCTTGACCGGCATGACCACGATCTGCACCGCGCGGCCGTCGACGATGGAAACGGTGGTGGCGCCGTCGGACTGTTCGGCGGCGTCGAGCATGCCCAGCACCTGCGCGGCCAGCGCATCGGCGTTGGCGATGCCGGTCTTGACCAGCACCTCGCGCTCGCCGTCGATCAGCATGGTCAGGTTGGCGCGGGCGCGGCGCGCGCTGTTTTCCAGTGCCGAGGCGATGGTGGCGCTGTCGGCGCCGCCGACCGCCTGGACGAAGCCGGTGTCGCGCGCCAGGACCTGGGCGCTGAAGCGCTGCTTCTGGGCGTTTTGCTCCATCAGCTTGCGGAAGACTTTTTCGCCGTTGAGCAGTTCGGTGGCGATTTCGGAACGTGCGTTGTTGTCGATGCCTTTCTGGATGACCACCAGGCCGACCACCTGCACCGCGATCAGCAGCAGCAGGAACAAGGTGGCGATGCGCCCTTCCAGGCTGTGGAAACGCAGCCTCATGCTCACTGGCCCGGCGCGTCCGCGAGCGCCGGCTTCATGGCCAGTTTGAAGGCCACCGGGGTGATGCTGTCGCCGCCCTTGAGCTGGATTATCTGTTCGGCGGTGGCGCCGCTCATGTTGTAGTGCCAGGCCGATACGCTGGCCTTGGCGCCGGCCGGCAGGTCGATGCGCGCCCTGCCCTCCGCGTCGGTGCGGGCGAAGTATGGGGTGTCGACCACCTTGACGTAGGCCACCATGCGGTCGTGGATATTGCAGCCGAGCACCACGGTGCCGGCCTTGTCGAACACCTGGGTGGCGGCCGCCACGCCCGAATACAGTTTCTGGTCGAACTTCTTGGCGGGCGAGAAGGAATAGATGTGGTGCTTGACCTTGTCGTTATTCGGAAACGAAATCATCGCGCCAGTCTGGATCACGCTGACCAGCGGGATGAATTTCAGGCCGCGCTGCTCGATCACGGCCGCCTTGGGATTGCCCGGCGCGGCCCCGTCGATGTCGACATACACCACGGTATCGGCCAGCGGCTTGCCGGCGCTGTCGGTCACCTGGACCGCCACGCCGCCGGCCCAGGCCGCCGCCGCGCTGGCGCACAGGCAGCCGGCCAGGAAGGGATGCAATACACTCTTCATCGCCACAATCATAATAAGTCGACAAGGGGCACCCGCGCACGACGGGCATTCGACCTATTGTAGCTGCTGAAGATGATTCCGTAGAAGAACTTTTCCTGCATCGGACCTGAATGGCATGAGCCGCAACAAAAGTTCAGGAATCGGCGCGCACGGAACCGGTGCCGGTGTGACTGCGTTGCCACGCGCGCGTCAGGTCGAGCGCGCAGCCGATCTCGGACGAGGTCAGGCGGCGCGCCACGATGCTCTTGCTGGCGCTGGCCGTTTCATCGCCGGCATCGGCGGCCAGCAGCATCCACATATACGAGCGCACGCTGTCGCGCACCACGCCGCGGCCGGTGTTGTACATGCCCGCCAGGTTGTACTGGGCCAGTGCGTGGCCCTGCTCGGCGGCCTGGCCGTACCAGTAGACGGCCATCGCATCGTCGCGCGGCACGCCCTGGCCGTTGGCGTACATGACGCCGAGGTTGTTCTGGGCGCTGGCATCGCCCTGCTCGGCGGCGATCCGGTACCAGTGCGCCGCGCGCGCCTCGTCGACCGCCACGCCCTGGCCGGTGGCGTAGATCACGCCCAGGTTGAACTGGGCATTGGCAGCACCCTGCTCGGCGGCGCGCTGGTACCATTCGAGCGCGCGCAGCTCGTCGCGGGCGGTGCCACGGCCGTTGGCATACATGCTGCCCAGATTGTATTGCGCCAGCATGTGGCCCTGCTCGGCGGCGCGCAAGTACCAGCTCAGCGCGCGGCTTTCGTCGGCCTCCACGCCCTGGCCGTTGGCCAGCATCACGCCCAGGTTGAACTGGGCATCCTTGTCGCCCTGGCCGGCGGCGCGTTCGAGCCAGGCGAAGGCGCGCAAGGGATCGGTGCGCACGCCCAGCCCCTCGGCGTAGGCCACCCCGAGGTAGCGCTGGGCCACCGGATTGCCTTGGGCGGCGGCCTGGCGGAACCAGCAGATGGCTTGCGCATTGCTGGCCTCGACGCCCTGCCCGCGCTTGTACATCAGCCCCAGGTTGAGCTGGGCGTGGGCGTCGCCCTGGACGGCGGCCTTGCGGAACCAGGCCATGGCCAGCGGATAGTTGGTCGGCGCGCCGTGGCCGAACAGATAACATTCTGCCAGCAGGCTCTGGGCACTGGCCGCCCCCTGTTCGGCCGCACGGTAAAACCAGGCCAGGGCCTGTTCATGATTCTGTTCCACGCCGCGGCCCTTGCGGTACATCTGGCCGAGGTTCTGCTGGGCGGAAGGGTCGCCCTGCTCGGCGGCGTGGCGGAACCAGTAGGCCGCTTCGGCATCGTTGCGCTCGACGCCGCGGCCGTTGTAGTACAGCGCCCCGAGATGATTCTGCGCAAACGCCAGCCCTTGCATGGCTGCCTGGCGCAGCCATTTGAAGGCGTGGGCGTAGTCGCGCTCGATGCAGTCGCCTTTCTTGTACATCAGCCCAAGGTTGAACTGCGCGTAGGCATCGCCGCGCTGGGCAGCCTGGCGGAACCATACAAAGGTCTGATAGTTCTCGCGAGTGGTGTTCTGGCGGTTCATGCTCATCCTCCGGCGCGAGTGGCCGTTGCAATGCAGGAATGGGGAGGCTGCACAGGCGACAAGCGGCCTGAGATATTGCTAAAATTTTAATGCGCTGCACATACCGTCATTTGAGTGTGCACAAGCGAGATAGCAAATTGGAATGATCAGACAGCCTGAATCGGCCTTGCGGCGGCGATTCAGGCTTGGGAGGGCTTAGAACTTGGTGCGCACGCCGAACACGAAGTTGCGTCCCGGCAGTGGTGCCACATCTTTCAGCAAGGAAGTCGACAGGCGGATTTCCTCGTTCAGCAGGTTTTTAGCCAGCAGGAACCAGGTCAGGTCGGCGGCGCCGGCGTGCTGGGTATAGGACAGGCTGGCGTTGAGCTGGGTGAAGGCCGGGGTCGGAGTGGATTCGGACGCGGCCAGGCGGTCCTGGCGCAGGTTGCGCACCACCGACAGCGCGCTGCGCAGGGTGGCCGTGCGGTAACCCAGATCGGCACCGAAGCGTGCGGCCGGTTGCAGCGGCAGGCTGCCGGCGTCGTCCAGACGTCCGCGCGAAGTGTCGGCAAAGCCGCGCGCCGACCAGCCCAGGCCGTGCTGGTTCCACGCCACTTCGCCTTCGGCGCCGTGGATGGTGGCGTCACCCTGCTGGAAGCGGCGTGTCCGGAATTCGCCGCCCGGCAAGCCTACCTCGTCGACCATGTCGTTGGTGACATTGCCGTATATGAAGTCGCTGACCTTGTTGATGAACAGATTGCCTTTCCAGCGCAGCAGGCCGGCCGTGTTCTGCAAGGACAATTCCAGGTTGCGCGAGGTTTCCTTCTTGAAGTCCGGATTGCCGATGTCGAACGTGGCCGTGGCATCGTGCGGGCCGCCCGAATACAGTTCTTCGGTGGCCGGTGCGCGCTGGGCCACCGACACGGTCGCGCCGGCAGCGTAGCCCGGCACGAAGGCCCACTGGGCGCCGGCCGAATACGAACCGAGCTGGAAGTGGCGCTCGCCGGCATCGAGCGGTTGGCGCTTGACGTGCTCGGCGCGCGCGCCGGCATTGACGCGTACCGATCCAAATTCGTGCTCTTCGACCACGAACAGCGCGCTACTGATCGAATGGGTGACCGGCACGGTGTCGGGCCCGCCTTCGGCGCTGAGCGCGGAAAAGTGGGTGTTTTCGGTCTGCACGCCAAGCGTGCCATGCCAGCCGCCCAGCGGCGCGTGGCTCGCTTCCAGGCGGGTTTCCAGCGCGCGGTTCGTGAAGCGCACTTCCGGCACATTCTCGTGGTCCAGTTCGGCGTGCTGGTAATCGGTGTAGCCCAGCTTGACGCGCACCTGCTCGATGCCGGCCAGCGGCGACTTCCACAAGCCGTCGACGTCGTAGCGGCGCTGCGACTGGTCGATACGCGAGCCTTCCAGGGTCGGAATGCCGTACAGGTTGTCGAGTTTGCTGACCGATGCGCCCAGGTGTCCCCAATCGCCGATCAGGGCAGCGCCCGCGCCGACGCTGTCCTGGCGCGTAGCCGAGTACGGCAAGCGGCCATCGGGCGGCGGCGCCTGGCCGACTTGCTGCCCGCCCGGAATCCGGTAATCGTCCGCATGGCGCAGATTGCCGTCCAGGTGCAGGCCGATGTTGCCAACCGCGCCGTCGAGCGAACCGGAGATCCCGCTGGCGCGGTCGCCCGTGCTGTAGCGCATTTCGGTCTGGCCGCCGACATGCGGCTCGAGCGCGGTTGGAATGCGCTCGTTGACAATATTCACCAGCCCACCGATGGCGCCGGAACCGTACAGCAAGGCCGCCGGGCCGCGCAGAATTTCAATCTGACGCGAAATGGCGCCGTCGGCCGAGACCGCGTGGTCGTTCGACAGGCCGGACACATCGGAGACGGCCATGCCGTTTTCCAGCATCTTGACGCGCGAGCCTTCCAGGCCGCGAATGATCGGGCGCGAAGCCCCGGCGCCGAAACCGGAGGCCGACACGCCCAGTTCATTGGACAGGGTCTCGCCCAGGGAACTGCCGAGTTTATCGCGCAGTTCGTCGCCGGACAGGATCTTGGCGGGCGTGAGAATCTGGTCGCCCTCGCCGGCGCCAAAGGGCGAGGCGGTGACGATGACTTTGGGCACCACCGGCGCGTCCGGGGTGGATTGGGCATGCGCCAGGGACGCAAGGGCGGAAACAATCGCGCTGGCAAGCAGCGTGCGTGGTACGTTCATTCAAAAACCTCATCAACAACAAGCAATGGACAAGCGACCGCCGCCGCGCGCAGGAAGGCGCGGACAGGTCGGCAGCGACAGGCAAAGGTTGTCAGGCGTGAGGCGGGGCGCGCGACTGGAACGGGCACGCGTTGTGGCGGTCCCGGCCCGCCGCGACAGGCAGGAGGAAGGCGCAGTCGGCCAGGTCGAGCGGAACGAAGGCACGCGGGCTCGTGCCCAGCGGCCCGGCCAGCTGGGCAAAAGCCAGGCATTGCTGGCAACCCGGATCCAGCGCCGGGCTCTTCGACCGCCCGCCGTCGTCATCGCCGTCCTGGCCCAGCGCCGCCACCGGCAGCGCCGCGCGCAGGTGCGAGAACGCATGCGTCGCCGCCATCTGCTGGGTAAGCAGCAGAAGCAGCGACAGCAGGATGCGAACGATGACGTGGCGGCTCATATGCGCGCTATTGTAATGCTATTAAGGAAAGGATGTGCGTCCGGCGGCGTACTTGAGCAAGTAGTCCGGGACTTTGGCCGCACTCAGTTTATTGACCGACACCAGCAATTGCGGCTCGACCGGCCCGAGCGCGTAGCGCTGGTCCAGATGGCGGGCGATGTGGATCAGCAACTCGGCCGCCACCTCGGCATCCGATTCGGCCCGGTGGGCGGCGCTGCGGAAACGGATGCCCAGCTGACCGGACAGCTGGCCCAGCTTGTAACTCGGCATGCCGGGAAAAATGCGGCGCGACAGTTTCAGCGAGCACACCAGTCCCACGTGGCCGCAGCTGCGTCCCAGCCGTTCGGCCTCGGCCTTGAGAAATTTTTCGTCGAAACTGGCGTTATGGGCCGACAAGGTGTCGCCACCGATAAAGTCCAGCAGCTCGGGCACCACCTGCGACACCGGCGGAGCGGCATCGACCATGGCCTGGCTGATGCCGGTCAGCTGGGTGATGAAGGATGGAATGCGCGCATGACAATTGACCAGCGAAACATAGCGCTCGGTCACCCGGCCGGCCACGATGCGCAGCGCCGCCACTTCGGTGATACGGTCGCCCATGGCCGGCGACAGGCCGGTGGTCTCGAAGTCGAGCATGACGATGGGTTTCTCGAACATCGCGGGTCCTTGCTAGCTGAATTTACGCACGGCATCGAGCGCCAGCCCGGCGCCGATGCTGCCGAACAGGTCGCCCTCGACCTTGCGCGCGGCCGGCAACAGCGCGCCGATATGTTCGCGCAGCAAGCGCACGCCGCTCGACCCGCCCGTGAAAAACACGGTATCGACCTGATCGGCCTTGATGCCGGCATCGGCCAGCAGTTTGCGCACCGTCAAGCCGACCGACTCGACCAGATGGCCGACCGCATCGTTGAAGGTACCCACGGGCACCGTCAAGCGCTGCGGCGGCGCCAGCCGGTCCAGGTCAAGCTCGGCGACCGGGCTGGCCGACAGGCCGATCTTGGCCTCCTCCACCTGCATCGCCAGCCAATGGCCGGCACGCTCGTCGATCAGGCGCTGCAGGCGCATCAGCTTGTCCGGTTCGCGCGCATCGCGCACCACGTCGGCCAGCTGGGTCCAGGTCTTCTTGGTGTACGCCATATTAATAGTGTGCCAGGTCGCCAGGTTGAAGTAATAACTCGACGGAATCGCCGTGTCATTGGTCATCAGGCTCTGGTAGCCCAACAGCGGCATCACCGACGCCAGGCTCAGGTATTTATCGAAGTCGGTGCCGCCGATATGCACCCCGCCGGTGGCGAGGATGTCGCCGCGCCGGTCAAGCTGGCTGACCCGCTCCGGTGCCAGCCGCACCAGCGAAAAGTCCGAGGTGCCGCCGCCGATGTCGACGATCAACACCAGTTCTTCGCGCGCGATCTGCGATTCGTAGTCGAACGCGGCGGCGATCGGTTCGTACTGGAAAGCCACCTGCTTGAAACCGACCGCGCGGGCGATGCCTTCCAGGGTATCTTCCGCCTGACGGTCGGCATCGGCACTGTCGTCGATGAAAAACACCGGGCGCCCGAACACGGCGGACTCGAAGGGCTGGCCGGCGGCGGCCTCGGCCCTGCGCTTGAGTTCGCCGATGAACTGGGTCAGCAGCAGGCGGAACGGCAGCGCCCGCCCGGCCACCTCGGTCTGGCCATCGATCAGGCTAGTGCCCAGCAAGCTTTTCAGCGAGCGCATCAGGCGCCCTTCGTAACCGGCCAGATAGCCGGCCAAGGCCGCGCGCCCGTAGCTGACCTCGTCATCGTCGGCATTGAAAAACACCACCGACGGCAGGGTTGGCTTGCCGTCTTCCAGCGCGAGCAGCGCCGGCAGGCCGGGGCGCACCAGCCCGACGGTTGAGTTGGAGGTGCCGAAATCGATGCCGCAAGCGTGTGCCATGAAACCCTTTTAAGTAAGGGGCGGTATGTTACCAGATTCCCGTGGCAATGGCTGTGGCTGGCACGGGGGAAATAACAACAGTGGGCATCCGTCCAGCATGCTTTTCTATTTCTTAAGGGAAAGCTATTGCCACAGAGTAAGCCGGCTTGCTACACTAGAAAACGCCATCCTCAGGCCCCACGCCCGCCACCATGAACAATCCTATGCCGCCGCTGGCCATTGCCGACCTCAAGGCGCTGATCCGCACCGAAGCGCGCCGGGTCACGTCCTACGACGTCGCGATCGCGGCCGGGGTTTCGCAGTCGGCCGTGTCGCGCTGTTTTCAGCCCAAGGCCAGCGTCTCCAAGGCCACCTACGCGCGCGTGATGGAAGCGGCGCGCGATCTCGACTACACCCCCAATGCCGCCGCGCGCAGCCTCAACACCCGGCGTTCCAACCTGGTGGCGGTGGTGCTGTCGACCCAGGTCAGCATGCACTATCCGGAAGTATTGTCCGAGCTGAGCCGCCAGTTCGGCCAGCGCGGCATGCGCGTACTGTTGTTCAGCCTGGCGCACGAGAGCGACATCGACCACACCCTGGCCGATATCTGGCAGCACCAGGTTGACGGTGTGGTGGTGGGCGCCCAGCTCTCGCCCGTCCAGATGGCCGAATTCGAACGGCGCCAGGTGCCCTTTGTGCTGTTCAACCGGCAGCAGCCGGGCGGCCACGCCAGCGCGGTCGTGTGCGATCAGCAGGAAGCGGCGCGCCTGATGGTCACCCGCCTGGCCGCGGCCGGCCACAAGCGCTTCGCCATGATCGACGGCCCGGCCGACTCGGTGCTCGCCAACGAGCGCCGGCGCGGAGTGTGCGCGCGTCTGGAGGAGATCGGCCTGGCCGCGCCGCTGGTGGTGGCCGGCGGCTTCGACTACGCCAGCGGCAGCCACGGCCTGCGCGAAATCGTCGGTCGCCTGGGCGGCCTGCCCGACGCCGTCATCTGCGCCAACGATGTGATGGCCATCGGCTGCCTGGACAGCGCGCGCCACGACATGCAACTGACGGTGCCGCGCGACCTGTCGATCACCGGCTTCGACGGTATCCCCCAGGCGGGCTGGCTGAGCTATAACCTGACCACCCTGCGCCTGCCCATGCAACCCATGACCCTGGCGGTGGCCGAGCTGCTGACCAATCTGATCTCCAACGGCCAGCAGGCGCCGGCGCGACTATCGTTTTCCGCCACCGTCGTCGACGGTGCTACCGCGCGCCTGGGTCCGGCGTCCTGACGCCTGTCAAAGAAGATTCACTGCGGCGCGGGAACCGGCGCCGATCGCGCCTCTCTAATTGGTAGTCTCATCCACGCCGCGCATGCGCCATGCATGCCGGGCGACCGCACGGGCTACCGCAAGGAGGAACGTCATGCACGCCGACACGCTCGATGGCCACGCAGCCCACCCTGCCGGCGCGGCGCACGCCCATCCGCACGGCTGGCGGCGCTGGCTGTACGCCACCAACCACAAGGATATCGGCACCCTGTATCTGTGGTTTTCCCTGGTCATGTTCATGACCGGCGGCGTGCTGGCACTGCTGATCCGCGCCGAACTGTTCCAGCCGGGCCTGCAATTCTTCCAGCCCGAGCTGTACAACCAGTTCGTCACCATGCATGGGCTCATCATGGTGTTCGGCGCCATCATGCCGGGCTTCGTCGGCTTCGCCAACTGGATGGTGCCGCTGCAGATCGGCGCGTCCGACATGGCCTTCGCGCGCATGAACAACCTGTCGTTCTGGCTGCTGCCGCCCGCCGCGCTGCTGCTGCTGGCGGCCTTCTTCACGGCCGGCGGGGCGCCCGGCTCGGGCTGGACCATGTACCCGCCGCTGTCGCTGCAGATGGGCGCCGGCATGGACATGACGATCTTCGCCGTGCACCTGATGGGCGCCTCGTCCATCATGGGCGCCATCAACATCATCGTCACCATCCTCAACCTGCGCGCGCCCGGCATGGCCCTGATGAAAATGCCGATGTTCTGCTGGACCTGGCTGATCACCGCCTACCTGCTCATCGCCGTCATGCCGGTACTGGCCTGCGCCGTGACCATGCTGCTGACCGACCGCCATTTCGGCACCACCTTCTTCGATGCCGCCGCCGCCGGCGACCCGCTGATCTTCCAGCACCTGTTCTGGTTTTTCGGCCACCCCGAGGTCTACATCATGATCCTGCCCGGCTTCGGCATCATTTCGCACGTGATTCCAGCCTTCTCGCGCAAGCCGCTGTTCGGCTACGCCTCCATGGTGTATGCGGCGGCCGCCATCGCCATCGTCTCGTTCATCGTCTGGGCCCACCACATGTTTACCACCGGCATGCCCGTCACGGCGCAACTGTTCTTCATGTACGCCACCATGCTGGTGGCGGTGCCGACCGGGGTCAAGGTATTCAACTGGATCGCCACCATGTGGCGCGGCTCGCTCACGTTCGAGCCGGCCATGCTGTTCGCCGTCGGCTTCATCTGGGTGTTCACCATCGGCGGCCTGTCCGGTGTGCTGCTGTCGATCGTGCCGATCGACATCCAGGTGCAGGACACCTATTACGTAGTGGGCCATTTCCACTACGTGCTGGTGGCCGGCTCGCTGTTTGCCCTGTTTGCCGGCTTTTATTACTGGGTGCCGAAGTGGACCGGGCACATGGTCAGCGAGTGGCGTGGCAAATTCCACTTCTGGAATTCGCTCGTATGGGTGAATCTCACATTTTTCCCCATGCATTTCCTGGGCTTGGCCGGCATGCCGCGCCGCTACGCCGATTACCCGGCCCAGTTCGCCGACTTCAACGCCATCGTCAGCATGGGCGCGCTGCTGTTCGGGCTCAGCCAGGTGTACTGGCTGGTGGCGGTGGTGCTGCCGGTGGTGCGCGGTGGCCGTGCGGCGCCGGCCAAGCCCTGGGAGGGAGCCGAAGGGCTGGAATGGACCGTGCCCAGTCCGGCGCCCTTCCACACCTTCGAGACGCCGCCGGTGGTGAAGTGAGCGCATCGCGGTAGCGGGAGACGCCCCATGGAACAGCACTGGCTACTCAAGCGCAACTGTTCACTGTCACCGCGCCACTCGGTGCTGGCGATCGGAGCGCTGTGCGCCGTATTACTCATCGTCGGCTGTGTCTTCGCGCTGTTCGGCCTGTGGCCGGTGCTGGCCTTCGCCTGGCTGCATGTGCTGGCGCTGGTGGCGGCGCTGCTGAGCTACGCCAGCCACGCCGGCGACCGCGAACGCATCGCGCTCACGCCGGACTGCCTGCTGATCGAACGGGTCGAAGGCGACCGCGTTTGCCAGACCCGGCTCGACCCGTGCTGGACCCGCATCGTGCCGCCGGCCGGCCGCTTCGACTTGATCCACCTCGAAGCGCGCGGCGTGCAGGTTGATGTCGGCGGTTTTATCGACGAGCCCCAGCGCACCCAGGTCGCGCTGGAACTGCGCCGCCAGTTAAGGCTGCGCTCAGCTTTCCAGAGCCCCGCTCCGTAGGCTGATTTCGTCGCTCGCGGCACGGGCCATCTCGCGCAGGTCGATGCGCAGGCTGCGCAGCGAGCGCGCCGCAGTGCTGTTCTGCATGGCCGCCACCGCCAGCAATACATGCGCGCCAAGCAGACGCGGGCTGGCGGTGGCCCGGCGCAGGCCCGCCAGCGCCTGTACGACGGCCTTGCCGGATTCAGCCGCTTCGAACAGGATCGGCGCCGGGCCCTGTTCCGGCGGCGGGGGCACACGGCTTGCGTCGATGCCCAGGCTCGCGAGCGCGCCCAGGTGATGGGCAAGGATTGCCGGCCCCAGCGCCTGCGGATCGGCGTTCAGGCGCGCGAAAGTAGCGCGCGCCGTTCCGTCGTCGAGTGCGAATGCGGCCAGCAAGTAATGCTCCGCGCCGGGATGCCGGTAGCCCGACAGGCGAGCCTGCCGTTCCGCTTCCAGGCACAGGCGTTTAATCGTCTGCACGTCCTTCAATCGGTTCCTGAATGCTTGCAACATGAGTGGTTTCCTTCGCATGTGCTGCTGCTTCCTGCGCGAGCGCACCGGCGTGGCGCTTGTGCGCCGCCTGCCGCGTCACCCCCAAACCTTCGGCGATTTGCGCCCAGGTCCATCCCTGCGCGAACGCATTGCGCACCGCGGTGCGCTCGACCTGGTCGGCCAGCACGCGCAGTGCTACCACGGCCGCGAGCGCATCGCCGGGCTCTTCCGGGATGTCAATCTTGATCGGCTTCATGTGTCAACCTTAGTTGACATCGGCGCACTTGTCAACCTGCGTTGACGCATTTTTCGATGGCACATTGCCACCAGCGTTCCTATCCGCTACCCTTACACATTCAGCAACCTTACTTACCAATTTGCAGAGTCGTGACCTGGAACGGTCCGGTTCCAGGAGAGACACGAATGAAGCATCCCCTTCGCAACAGCGCCCTGGCGGCGCTGACCCTGCTGTGCACCCACCCGGCCATCGCCCAGCAGGCCAGTCCGGCGCCAGCCGAACAGCGCGTCACCATCGCGGGCCAGAAAAACCCGTCCGGGTGGTTCAAGGCGGAGAGCCAGCATTTCGTGGTCTATTCCGACACCTCCCGGGAAGGCGTCGCACAGCTCTTGAACAACATGGAACGCCTGGATTTCCTGCTGCGCGTCTATACCAAGCCCTACTTCAAGGCCCAGCCGCGCGAACCCAAGCTCACCCTGTATTACCACGACAAGGTTGGCGCCCTGGCCGCGCACGCCGGCAAAACGCCGGCCGATGCCGTTGGCCTGTATAACAGTTGCAGCGCGGGCGTGCAGGCCGCCGGCGTGGAGCTGGAACCCATTGTCGATCTCGACAATGCGCAATTGACCAAGGCCCCCGCCAACGACACCCTGTCCTTCCTGTTCGAAGGCTATGCCCGTCACTTTCTGTACCGCCACACCGAAATCCGCGCGCCGCTCTCGTTCATCGACGGCTTCGCCCAGTATTTTGCCAATGCCCGCTTCTCCAACAATCAACTGGTGATCGGCAAAACGCCCTACGCCGCCGGGCGCTACCTGAACTTCCTCGACGATGGCCACCGCTACAGCCTGAGCTACGCCGACGTGCTTAACGATAATGATAGCAAGGGCACTAATTACGCCGGCGAAGCGGGCGTCAAGCTGGAGTTTGCAGCCCGTTCGTGGCTGCTGACCCATTTCATGCTCTCCTCGGAAGAGAACCGCACCCGGCTGGCGCGCTACCTCAGCCTGGCCAACCGCGACGTGCCCGCCTCCAAAGCCTTTGAAACGGCCTACGGCATCAAGACGGACCAGCTCGCCAATCTGCTGTGGCGCTATCGCCTGAGCTCGGTCAAGGTAATGCAGGTGGAAGTGCCCGCCCTGCCCACCGCCCAGATCGCCTACACCGGCTTGCCCAACGCGGTGACCGACTACGTCATGATGGACGCCACGCTGAAAGCTTGCCCCAGCCGCGCCACGGGCGAAGCCCTGCTGCGCCGGATGACCGCCAATCCCGGCGGCACGCCCAACCACCCGCTGGCCCGCATCGCCCTCAGCCGCGCCCAGATCGACTGGGGCAATCCGCAGGACGCCATCCCCTACCTGAGCACGCTCGCGCGCGACGACAAGGGCAATTCCGAAGCCCTCTATCTGCTGGGCCTGGCACACCTGCGCGCCGCGAGCCAGCAGCAGGGCGCCGCCAAGGCCAGCACGCTGGAAGCGGCCCGCCGCCATCTGGCCGACGCCGTCAACGCCAACCCGACATCGGCCGAAGCCGCTTACGCCCTGCTCCGTACCGAACTCGATTCCGGCGAGGAACTGAGCGAGACGGCCATGACGGCCGCGCTGCTGGCCTGGAACAATGGACGCGAAGTCAACGAATACACCCGCGTCGCCGCCCTCATGTACGCTTACGTAAGCAACGGCGCCAAGTCGCGCCAGGCCTTCAGCATGCTGGCCCACAACCGGCGCGACCCCGCCATGGCCGCCTGGGCCACCCAATGGCAGGCGCGTCTGTTGGCCGGGGTGGACCGCAGCGAGCTGCTGGCCGAGCTGCGCCGGGTGCCCGCGCGCGACGCAGCGTTCAAGGAATGGACGATTGCCAACGACAGCGTGATGCAGGCGGTCGTCAGCGGCGCCGGCGTCGAAAACGCACGCCACTACCTGCAAGGACTGGCGCCCAGTGTCGACAGCCCGGACCAGATGATCACCAACACGCCGTTTTCCCGCTGAGGACCGGGCTCAGCTACTTGGTCACGCTGATCCTGGAACGATCGATCGTCAACGCGACGGCCGCCACGATCAGCACGCCGTACACCATGGGTTCGTAAGCCGGATCAAGCCCGACCGCCGCGATTCCCACCCGCAGCACGGTGACGGTCAGCACGCCGAGCAGGGTGCGCCCCATCCCGCCCACGCCGCCAGTCATCGCATTGCCGCCGATCAAAACGGCGGCAATGCTCGGCAGCAGCAGGCTATCGGCAATGGCCGGGCTGCCGCTGTAGGTGCGCGCCACCAGCGCCATCCCGGCCAGGCCCGAGAACAGGCCCGACAGCGCAAACGCCACCAGTTTGACGCGCCCCACGCGCACGCCCGACAGCAGCGCCGCGCGTGGATTGAGGCCGACGGCGTAGATGCGGCGCCCGAACGCAAGCCGGCGCAAGCACACCGCCAGCGCCATCACCGCCGCGGCGGCGAAAGCGAACGAGTGCGGCACGCCACCACTGCTCGCCTCCAGCCAGCCGACGGCGCCATAACCGTCCGTCACCGGAATCGTCGTATGCCCGACCGCCAGCGCGGTGCCTGCGCAAATGCCCGCCCCGGCCAGCGTAACGACCAGCGAGGGCAACTGGCCGCGCACGTGCACGACACCCTGGAACAGCCCGATCGACGTCGACAGCGCCAGCACCCCCAGCACGGCGCCGCCGCCCATCCCCGGCAGGGTGAGCGCGAGCACTACCGAGGCCAGCGCGGCCAGCGCAGCCATCGACAAATCGATCCCGCCCAGCAGGATGATAAGCGTCTGGCCGCTGGCCAGCAGCAGCAGCACGCTCGATTCCCCGGCCATCATGCCCAGGTTGTCGAGCGACAGAAAGGCCGGTTCCACCATCGCCATGCCAGCCAGCAGCACCAGCAGCACGGTCAGCGGGATGGCGAGCGACAGCCTGTCCATCACGCCATACATGCGAGAATCCGGCGCTCGCTCGTCTTGCCATCGGCCACGGCGAACCGGCCCGCCACCGCGCCGTCCTTCATCACCAGCATCGTGTCGCACAGCGCCAACGCCTCGTCAAGCGTATCGGCCAGCAGCACCACCCCGATACCCCCGGCGGCCAGCGCGCGGATCAAGGCGACGATCTCCGCCCGGGCGCCCACATCGAGTCCGCGCGTGGGATGGTCCAGAATCAGCACCTTGGGAGGCTGCGCGAGCAGCCACTTCGCCAGCACCAGCTTTTGCTGGTTCCCGCCGCTCAAATGCTGGGCCGGCGTGCGCGAATCGCGCGGCTTGATGCGCAGCCGCGCCATCCAGCGCTGCACCAGCGTGCGCTCGCGGGCCAGATCGATGAACGGGCCGCGCCGCAACTGCTCCAGCTGGGCCAGCGACATGTTTTCGCCCACGCTCAGCCCGGCCACGATGCCCTCGGCATGGCGCTCGGCCGGCACGTACGCGATCCCGTGCCGGACCGCGTCGGCAGGCTCGCCCAGCCGGATCGGCCGCCCATCGAGCACAATCTCGCCCGCATCGGGCGCCAGCGCGCCGAACAGCGTACGGCACAGATGCTCGCGCCCGCAGCCGTCGACGCCGGCGATGCCCAGCACTTCGCCGCCATGCAAATCGAAGCTGACTGCGCGGTAGCTGGTCCCGTGCCCCAAGGCGCTGACCCGCAAACGCAGCGCCGCCGCCGCCGCCGGCGCGCGGCGCGGCGCTTCTCCCGCCGCAGGCCTGATCATCAGCCGCTGCAGTTCGCCCGCACCGCAGCCGGCCCCGGCACGTTCAGCCACGCAGCGCCCGTCGCGCAGGACATACACCCGGTCGCACACGCGCACCACCTCGTCGAGTCGGTGCGACACGAACAGCACCGACGCGCGCACGCGCAAGCGTTCAATCCGCGCCAGCACCATCTCGAGTTGGCCGGCCTCGAGCATGCAGGTCGGCTCATCGAGCAGGATCACCGGCCTCTCGTGCACGCGCTCCTCCATGGTCAGCACCTTGGCCAGCTCGACCAGCTGCCGCTGCGCGAACGACAGGCTCTCGGTCTGGGCCGATGGGGAAATGGCCGCGCCCAGCTTGTCCAGCTGCGCGCCCGCCAAGGCATTCAGCGCCTTCCAGTCGTAGATCAGGCCCGCGCGCAGCGCCGCCCCTTCCTGGCCCAGCAGGATATTTTCAGCCACGGTCAGATTGGGCAGCAGCGACTGTTCCTGGAACACCATGCCGATGCCGGCCGCGGCCGCGGCCGCCCTGTCCTTGAGCACCACCTCCTGTCCGCGCAGCACGATCCGGCCGCCGTCCGGCTGGCACAAGCCGGCCATCAGCTTCAGCAAGGTCGACTTGCCCGCGCCGTTGGCACCGACCAGGCCGACCACCTCGCCCGCGCGCAACTCCAGCGTGACATGATCGAGCGCCCGGGTGCCGGCGAAGCGCTTGCTCACCCGCTCCACCCGCAGCACCGCCCCGCTCATACGACGGCGCGCAAACGGCTGCGCGCATGCCAGCTCGCCAGCAGCGAGGCCAACAGAATGATCGCTCCCTGCACCGCCTTTTGCAGTTCCGGCGTCACCCCGACAAAAATCATGCCGTTGGCCAGCACGGCCAGAATGAGCGCACCGAGCGCAGATTGCAGCACCCCGCCGCGCCCGCCGCTGAGCGGCGTCCCGCCGATCACCACCGCGGTAATCGTCGCCAGCATTTGCCCGAGCCCGATATCCACATGGCCCAGGCCGATCTGCATCGAGGCCAGCACCCCGGCCAGCCCGGCCAGGAAGCCCGACAGCGCGAACGCCGCCACCTTGTAGCGCCCCACCGCGATGCCGGACAGGCGCGCCAGCGCTTCGCCGCCGCCGATGGCCATGCTGTAGCGCCCGAAGCGGGTGTAATGCTGCAGGCCATGACCGAGCGCCACGACGGCGCCAGCGACCAGCGCCAGGTTCGGCACCGCCCCGGTGCGGCCCAGGCCGAAGGCGCGCATGCCCTGGTCCAGGATCAGCGGCGGCTGGCCGCCCGACACCAGCATCGCCGCACCCAGCGAGGCCGACCACACGCCCAGCGTGGCCATGAACGAGGGCACGCCCAGCCGCGTGACCAGGCCGCCGTTCAGCAGGCCCAGCAAGAAACCCGGCACCAGCGCCAGCGCAATCCCGGCCGCGCCCAGATCGAGTGCGCTGCGGCTATTTAGAACCAGCATGGCGAGGGCCAGCGAGCAGGCCGCCATGGTCCCTTCGAGCGCCAGGTCGATCGAGCCCTGCAGCACCACGAAGCTCATTCCCACCGCCAGGATCAGCGGAACGGCGCTGCGGTCGGCGATGGCCCACAGGTTTTGCAGCGTCGCAAAGCGCGGTTCGGCCACGCCGAAGCCGACGCACAGGACCAGCAAGGCCAGGCCCGGCCCCCACAGCGGCAGGCGGGCAAGCCTCAAAACGCCGGGCCGGTGCTGCGTTTCCATAAATTGGCGCAATCCCATTCAGGTATATAGGCCGAGGCCGGAGGATCGCCGCGATATTGCCCGGCGTTGTCTTTGGTAATGAGCTGCAGCTTCAGAAAAAATTCGCGCTTGTCCCTGGGCCAGGTGGATGGCAAGGGCGCCTGCCCGGTCAGCACGCACACCCCCATCGCCAGTCCGATACTGCCCTGGTAATACGCATCGCTCGACACGGTGGCCCGCATTTCCCCCTTGCCGATGGCGGCGATGGCTTCCGGGATGCCATCCACCCCCACCACCGGAATCCGGCCGGCCAGCCCGGCCGCCCGCAAGGCTTCCAGCGCGCCCAGGGCCATATCGTCATTGGCCGCCCACACGCCGCGGATCTGCCGGCCATACTTGGCCAGCCAGGTCTGCATGACCGGGAACGCCGCCGTGCGGTCCCAGTTGGCGCTCTGCTGGTCGAGCAGGCGCACGCCCGGCCGCTCCCTGAGCACCTGTTGCAGTCCGGCGAAACGCTTGCGCGCCGGGTCCGTATCCAGCCGCCCCTGCAGCGCCACGATGCCGCCCTTGCCGCCCATCGCATCGGCCAGCGCGACGGAAATCGCCCGGCCCGCCTCCAGGCTGTCGACCGCCACGTGGGCAATCCACTGGCCGTAGCCGTCGAACGGGTGCAAGCCCTCCCCGTGCGCCCAGTGCGTGACGATCCAGGCGCCCGAGCGCTGAGCCGTATCGACCATCGGCTTGATGACCGGATCGGCATTCGGTTCCACATTGAAGATCGTGCAGCGCGCGTTGGTGGCCAGCAAACCACGCATCAGCGACACCTGCTTGGCCGAATCGCCCTGGTTCAGCTGCAGCACGTAATGGCGTTCCAGACCGGCCCAGCGGGCGAACATCCGGCCGCCCTTGTCCACATTGGCGTGATAAGGCTGGGCGATCTCGCGCATGGAATTGACCAGCCGGATGTCGGATTTGCCGCACGCAGCCACCGCATGCACGCAGCCCAGCAGCCACAACAGGCCCATCAGCTGTCTCATTTGTTCCGCCCGTTTTGCATTCTTACCGATGTATAAGCCGACTCATTCAATCTGTCGATTGGACCAGCGGTTTGTGCGGCGGTTCGCGAACTTTGACGGTTTATTTGCGTCCAAGCACTTGGGTCTACGCTAATCAATGATCGCTCATTCAATATCGTCAAATTGGCAATTCGAGACCGTGTGGCGCGACGCCGAGTTCACCCTGTCCCGGGTGCGCGCGCCGGACGGCACGAAACCGAAGTTGGCAAGGACACTCATTTCCGACGCGCCCGGCGCGGCCGGACTGGCGCGCCTTGAACGCGAATACGCCTTGCGCGACAAGCTCGATCCGCAATGGGCGGTCTGCCCGCTCGCGCTGGTGCGCGAGGACGAGCATCCCATGCTGCTGCTGGCCGACCCCGGCGGCGAGCCGCTCGACAATCTGCTCGGCCAGGCCATGGCGCCCGCCGTGTTTCTGCGCATCGCCAGCGCGCTGGCGGCCGCGCTGGCCCAGCTGCACCTGCGCGGCATCGTGCACAAGGACATCAAGCCGGCCAATGCCCTGGTCGATGCCGCCAGCGGCGCGGCGCGCTGGATGGGCTTCGGCATCGCCACCGCGCAGCCGCGCGAACGCCAGCCGCTGGCGCGCCCGGAAGACGTGGCCGGCACCCTGGCCTACATGGCGCCCGAACAGACCGGCCGCATGAACCGCTCGATCGACGTGCGCAGCGACCTGTACGCGCTCGGCGTCACGTTCTACCAGATGCTCACCGGCGAGCTGCCGTTCACGGCCACGGACCCGATGGAACTGTTCCACTGCCACCTGGCGCGCCAGGCCACGCCGCCCGCCGAGCGCCTGCCCGGCCTTCCGGCCGCGCTCTCGGCCATCGTCATGAAGCTGCTGGCCAAGGCCGCCGAAGAACGCTACCAGAGCGCTGCCGGCCTGGAAGCCGATCTGCGCCATTGCCTGTTGCAGTGGCAGGCGCAGGAGCGCATCGATGCCTTCGCGCTGGGCGCCCACGACGCGTCCGCCCAATTATTAATTCCCGAAAAGCTCTACGGGCGCGACACCCAAACCGCGACCCTGATGGGCGCCTTCGAGCGCGTCGCCACCGGGGGCGCGCCGGAACTGGTGCTGGTGTCCGGCTATGCCGGTATCGGCAAGTCCTCCCTGGTCGGCGAGCTGCACAAGGTGCTGGTACCGCGCCGCGCCCTGTTCGCCACCGGCAAATTCGACCAATACCAGCGCGACATTCCCTACGCCACCCTGACCCAGGCCTTCCGTGCGCTGGTGCAGCAACTGCTGGGCCAAAGCGAAGCCCAGGTGGCGCAGTGGCGTGAGCAGCTGCAGGCGGCCCTGGGCGTCAACGGCCAGCTGGTGGTCAGGCTGCTTCCCGAACTGGAACTGCTGATCGGCCCGCAGCCGCCGGTCCAGGAACTGCCGCAGCAGGACGCCCACCACCGTTTCCAGACCGTGGTGCTGCGCTTTCTGAGCGTGTTCGCGCAGCCGCACCACCCGCTCGTGCTGTTCCTCGACGACCTGCAATGGCTCGATACAGCCACCCTGGAACTGCTCGAACAGCTGGTGACCCAGCCGCAGCTGCGCTACCTGCTGCTGATCGGCGCCTACCGCGACAATGAAGTCGACGAGCTGCATCCGCTGATGCGCACCCTGGAGGCCATGCGCCGCGCCCGCCAGGTGCCGCGCCACGACATCGTGCTCGCCCCGCTCGCGCTGGACGACGTCGCGCAACTGCTGGCCGACACCCTGCACAGTGCGCGCCGGCCGGTCCAGCCGCTGGCCGCGCTGGTGCACGCGAAAACCGATGGCAATCCGTTTTTCACCATCCAGTTCATTGCCGCCCTGGCCGACGAAGGCCTGCTCGCCTTCGACCAGGAAGGCGCCCGCTGGCGCTGGGACATCGCCCGCATTCAGGCCAAGGGCTATACCGACAACGTGGTCGACCTGATGCTCGGCAAGCTGCACCGCCTGGCGGGCGCCACCCAGGCGATGCTGACCCTGCTCGCCTGCCTGGGCAGCAGCGCCGCCACGGGCGACCTT
Organism: uncultured Oxalobacteraceae bacterium; assembly: GCA_946480015.1. The sequence continues at coordinate 45,732 of CAMLIL010000008.1, forward strand.
TGCCTGCTCAACGGCAGCGCGCCGGAAACCGTCGACGCCGACCTGGCCGAGGCGGTGCGGGCCGGCTTCCTGTTCCGCGCCGACGACACCTACGTCTTCCTGCACGACCGGGTGCGCGAAGCGGCCTATTCGCTCATTGCCGCCGGTGAGCGCGCCGTGCACCACCTGCGCATCGGCCGCCTGCTGGCGGCGCGCACGCCGCCGCAGGAGCTCGAACAGCATATTTTCGAAATCGCCAACCAGTTCAACCGCGGCGCCGGCCTGATCGATTCGCGCGAGGAGCGCGAGCGCCTGGCCGAGCTCAACCTGCTGGCCGGCCGGCGCGCCCAGGACGCCACCGCCTACGCCGCCGCGCTGGGCTTCCTGCGCGCTGGCCGCGGCCTGCTCGCGCCCGATAGCTGGGAGTCGCGCTACCCCTTGACCTTTGCGCTCGGCCTGCATCTGGCCGAGTGCGAATACCTGACCGGCGAGCTGGCCGGGGCCGAACAAGGCCTTGCGCAGCTGAGCGAACGCGCCGCCAACCGCGCCGATCTGGCCGCCGTCACCTGCGCCCGCGTCAATCTGTTTACCACGCTCGACCGCAGCGACCGCGCGGTCCAGGCCGGCCTGGATTATCTGCGCCGGGTCGGCGTACCCTGGACCCCGCACCCGACCCCGGACGAAGTGCAGCAGGAATTCGCCCGCATCTGGCAGCAGGTGGACGAGCGCGCCATCGAAGACCTGGTCGACCTGCCGCCCATGCGCAATCCCGACGAGCAGGCCACCATCGACGTGCTTACCACGATCCTGCCGCCGTCGCTCTTTACCGACGAAAATCTGCTGGGCATGGTGGTCGGCCGCATCGCCAACCTGAGCCTGGAGCATGGCCACAGTGACGGTTCCTGCCTGGGCTATTGCTGGCTCGGCATGTTCCTCGGCCCGCGCTTCGGCGATTACCAGGCCGGCTACCGCTTCGGCAAACTGGGGCTGGACCTGGTCGACCAGCGCGGCCTGGGCCGCTTCAAGGCCCGCGTCTACGTCCATTTCGGCAACGTCGTGACGCCCTGGACCCAGCCCTTCCGGAGCGGGCGCACCTGGGTGCGGCGCGCCTTCGACGTGGCCAATGAAAACGGCGACCTGACCTTCGCGCTGTACAGCTGCAACCACATGGTCACCAACCTGCTGGCCTGCGGCGAGCCGCTGGAAGGGATCGAGCGCGAGGCCGAAGACGGCCTGGAGTTCGCCCGCAAAGCCAGATTCGGCCTGGTCATCGATATCCTGACCGGCCAGCTGCAGCTGATCCGTGCGCTGCGCGGGCTCACCCCGGACTTCACCCGCCTCGACGACGCCGATTTCAGCGAAGCCGGCTTCGAACAGCACCTCCAGGCCGACCCGCGCCTGGCCATTGCCGCCTGCTGGTACTGGATCCGCAAACTCCAGGCACGCTACTTTGCCGGCGACTACGCTGGCGCCGCCGGCGCCGCCGCCAAGGCCGAACAGCTGCTGTGGACCTCCCCATCGCACATCGAAGTGGCCGAGTATCATTTCTATGCGGCACTGGCACGCGCCGCCCATTACGACCAGGCCACCCTGGACGAGCGCGCACAGCACCTGAGCGCCCTGGCCGCGCACCGCCGCCAGCTGGAAGAATGGCAGCGCAGCTGTCCCGAAAATTTCGCCACGCGCGCCGCGCTGGCCGGCGCCGAAATCGCCCGCATCGAGGGGCACGAGCTGGACGCGATGCGCCTCTACGAACAGGCCGTGCGCACCGCCCGCGATAACGGCCTGATGCACAACAAGGCCCTGGCCTACGAGCGCGCCGCCGGGTTCTACCGCGCGCGCGGCTTCGAGCTGGTGGCCGACACCTATCTGCGCAAGGCGCACGAGTGCTATACGCACTGGGGCGCGGCCGGCAAGGTGCGGCAGCTGGAAGCCCGGCACTGGCAATTGCAGGCGCGCCCGGAAGCCCCGTCCACCGCGCCGCTGGCCCAGCTCGATCTGCTCTCGGTCGCCAAAGCCTCGCAAGCCATTTCCGGACGCATCGTGCTCGACGAACTGGTCGATACCCTGATGCGCATCGTGCTCGAAAACGCCGGCGCCCAGACCGGTTCCATGCTGCTGGTGCGCGGTACCGAGCTCGAGCTGGTGGCCGACACCCAGGTGGCCCAGCAGGATGTGAACGTGCTGCTGCACCGGAGCGGCGAGCGCACCCCGCAGGATTTGCCGGAAACCATGCTCAATTACGTCCGGCGCAGCGGGGAAACCGTCCTGTTGGCGGACGCGGCGGCAATGCACCCCTACGCCAGCGATCCGTATTTTTTGCGCCACCGGCCCAAGTCGGTGCTGTGCCTGCCGATCATGCGCCAGGGCGCCCTGATCGGCCTGCTCTACCTGGAAAACAACCTGGTCACGCATGCCTTCACCCCGGCCCGCGTGACCGTGCTGGAACTGCTGGCTTGCCAAGCTGCCATTTCGCTGGAAAATGCCCTGCTCTATACCGACCTGCGTGAGCGCGAAGCGCGCATCCGCCGCCTGGTCGAGGCCAACATCATCGGCATCTTTTTTTGGGATGTGCGCGGCGGCATCAACGACGCCAACGATGCCTTTCTCGACATGCTCGGCTACACCCGCGCCGACCTGAGCGCGGGAATGCTGAGCTGGAGCGGCGTCACGCCCGGCGAATACGGCGAAATCGACCGCCTCAAGGTAACGCAACTGAGCACCATCGGCACCTGCACCCAGTACGAGAAGGAATTCATCCGCAAGGACGGCACCCGGGTGCCGGTCCTGATCGGCGGCACCATGCTCGAAGGCTCGCTGGAACATGGCCTGGCCTTCGTGCTCGACCTGACCGAACGGCGCCAGGCCGAAGCCGAACGGGCCGCCCGCAAAAGCGCCGACGCGGCCAATGCGGCCAAGAGCGCGTTCCTGTCCAGCATGAGCCATGAATTGCGCTCCCCCCTGAACACGCTGCTCGGCTTTGCCCGGCTGATGGAGCGCCAGCCCGCCCTCCCCGACGAGACCCGCGAAGACCTGGCCATCATTCTACGCAGCGGCGAACACCTGCGCGCACTGATCAACCAGGTGCTCGACCTGGCCAAGATCGAAGCCGGCCGCGTGGTGCTCAACGTCACCGATTTCGACCTGCATGCCCTGCTGGACGAACTGGAAGACATGTTTGCCTTCAAGGCCGAGGCGCGCGATCTGTCCTTGCGCTTCGAGCTCGACAGCGTACCGCAGTTTGTCCGCGGCGATCCGCTCAAACTGCGCCAGGTGCTGATCAATCTGCTCGACAACGCGCTCAAATTCACCGAACACGGCAAGGTGGCCCTGCAGGTGCGCGCGCTGCCCCGGCACGAGCGGCTGGCGTTCGCGGTCGTCGATACCGGTGTCGGCATTGCCGCGGCCGAACTGAGCCTGCTGGGCACGGCCTTCGTGCGCGCCGGCGGCGGGCAGCGTGAAGGCACCGGCCTGGGCCTGGCCATCACCCGCAACTTTGTGCGCCTGATGGGCGGCGAGCTGCAGATCGACAGCCAGCTCGGTCACGGCACCACCACCAGCTTCAGCGCCGAATTGCCTGCGGTAAGCGCCGAGTCGGCCGCGCTCGCCCCGCTGCCGCGCCGGGTCGTGGCCATGGCCCCCGGCCAGACCCGCTACCGCATCCTGGTGGTCGACGACCGCAGGGAAGCGCGCCAGCTGCTGATGCGCCTGCTGACACCGCTCGGCTTTGAGGTGCGCGAAGCGTCCAACGGCCAGGAGGCGGTCGAGCTGTGGCGCAACTGGCCGGCCCACCTGATCTGGATGGATATGCGCATGCCCATCATGGACGGGCGCGCCGCCACCCGCCGCATCAAGGCCAGCCCCGGCGGCAGCGCCACGGTGATCATCGCGCTGACCGCCAGCAGTTTCGAGGAAGAACGCGCCGACATCCTGGCCGCCGGCTGCGACGACTTCCTGCGCAAGCCCTTCCACGAATCCGATCTGTTCGCGCTCATGCAGAAGCACCTGGGCGTGCACTTCATCTACCAGCAGGATGGCGGCGCCGGCCCGGCGGCGGCGGTGAACTGCGATACCGGGGCGCTGCGGGCGCTGCCCGCAAGCCTGCGCAACACACTCGAACAAGCCCTCGTGCAACTCGATACGGCGGCGGTGACTGCCGCCATTGCCGGGATCAGCGAACCGTCCCTGGCGCACGCGCTGGCCACGCTGGCCAGCGAGTTTCAGTACACCCAGATTTTGCGGCTGCTGCAGGGCGCCAATCAAAAGGAGATGCCGTGAATCCGTCTTGCTCCTTGCATGAAAAAGGCAGAACATGGAACATGCGGCGGTGTCTAAGCGTCCACAGGCAGGAGGAAGCATGAATACGGCGATCGCCAATGTGCAAGAAAATCCAGTCCCCAAAGACCGCATCCTGATCGTCGACGACACGCCCGCCAATTTGCGCCTGCTGATGCACATTCTCGATGCGCATGGCTTCAGCGTGCATCCCGCCAGCGACGGGGAAACCGCGCTGCGCTTCGTGCAAGCGACCCTGCCCGACCTGATCGTGCTGGACGTGATCATGCCGGCCATGGATGGCTACCAGGTGTGCGAGCGCCTCAAGGCCGATGAGCGCACGCGCGACATCCCCATCATTTTCGTCAGTTCCGCCGATCAGGAACTGGACAAGGTGAAGGCCTTCGCCAGCGGTGGCGTCGACTACATCGTGCGCCCCCTGCAGGCCGAGGAAGTGCTGGCGCGGATCAAGACCCACCTGGCCTTGCGCCACCTGCAAAAAGGCCTGGAACAGCGGGTCGAGGAGCGCACGGCCGAACTGACCGAACGCACCGCCGAGCTGCTCGAAGCGAACCAAAAGCTGCGCGCGGAAAACCTCGAACGCAAACAGGCCGAAGACCGTATCCGCTACATGGCCCATTACGACACCCTGACCGGCCTGCCCAACCGGGTACTGTTCCTGGACCGGGTCACCCAGGCCATCGCCCAGGCCCACCGCAACGAATGCCGCCTGGCACTGCTGTTCATCGATCTGGATTATTTTAAGCACATCAACGATTCGCTCGGCCACCAGGTCGGCGACCATTTGCTGCAACTGGTCGCCACCTGCCTGCAGCAATGCCTGCGCGAAGGCGACAGCGTGGCCCGCCTGGGCGGCGACGAGTTCGTCGTCAGCCTGATCCTGCTCAACGACAGCGGCGACGCCGCCCGGGTCGCACAGAAAATCCTGGCAGCCCTGGATCAATCCTTCGTCGTCGCCAACCACGAACTGCATATCAGCGGCAGCATCGGCATCGGCCTGTATCCGGACGACGGCCTGGACGCGGATACCTTGATGCGCGCCGCCGATGCCGCCATGTACTTCGCCAAGGAAAACGGGCGCGGCTGCTATCAGTATTTCACTCCGGCCATCAACAAACGCGCCCGCCAACGCCTGGAAATGGGCACCCGCCTGCGCCGCGCCTTCACGCAGGACGAATTCGCCCTGCACTTCCAGCCCCAGGTGGACATGGAAAACGGCCATATCTTCTCCGCCGAAGCCCTGCTGCGCTGGCGCCAGCCGGGCAAACAGGTGCCGATCGCCTGCGGCGCCTTCATCGCCATCGCCGAAGAGACCGGCCTGATCCTGCAGATCGGACAGTGGGTATTGCGCCAGGCCTGCCTGCAGCTCAAGCGCTGGCACGATGCCGGCCATGGCGCCATGCGCGTCGCCGTCAACCTGTCGCCGCGACAATTCTATCAACCCAACTTCCTGGCCACCATCAAGGACATCCTGGACGAAACCGGATTGCCACCCACCGCGCTGGACCTGGAAATCACTGAAAGCCTGCTGTTGCAGCGCAGCGACGACAACATCGCCACCCTCAAGGCACTCGGCAACATGGGCATCCAGCTCTCGGTCGACGATTTCGGCACCGGCTATTCAAGCCTGGCCTATCTGCAGCGCTTTCCGGTGCACGCGCTGAAAATCGACCAATCCTTCGTGCGCGGCATCGGCTGCAACGCCGGCAACACCGCCCTGGTGACGGCCATCATCGCGATGGCGCAAAGCCTGCACTTGAAAGTGCTGGCCGAAGGCGTGGAAACGCCGCAACAGATTCAGTTCCTGAAAGCGCACGGCTGTCTTGCCGCGCAAGGCTGGTATTACAGCAAAGCGGTCGCGGCGGAAACCTTGGGTGGATTGCTGCATGACCAAAAAGTGTCGCCAACGCATTGCGCCTGGCCGAACAAGATGAGCACGCAGCGCGCCGAGGAAAAATAGCCTATTGCGCTGTGAAGTTCAGCGGCTTTGCCTGCATCGCCGGCAGGTCGAACACGCGCACGCCGCGGCCGGCCATGCGGCCCTGGACGCGCACGCCGCCCAGATCGAGCGTGCCCGGCCAGCCCGCCGCCGGTACGCTCAGCCGCACCGGCTCGCTGGCGGTATAGAACCACTGGCCGCGCTCGCGCCACAATGCCGCCGAGGCGCCGTACCGGCGTGCCGCCAGCGCATAGCCCTGCGCCGCCAGCTGCTTGCCGTGGCCCAGGAACAGATAATCGAGCCCGGCGCCGCGCAGGGCCACGATGCCGTAGCGGCCCAGCAGGCGCTGGCCCTGGTGCGCGAACACCCCGCGCTCGGCGTCGTTCGAGATGATGGTCTGCTGGCGCCCGCCGGCCGTGCTGACCCGCAAAGCCAAGGCGCCCTCGCCCGCATTGATCTCCTCCACGCCGCGCACCTGGCCGCCCGCGTCCATGATGGCCGTGAACGGATGGGACCACGCCTGGCCCTGCTGGCGCACCACCAGCGTCGGCAGCGGCAGGCGGTCGATGCCGTCCGGGAGCACGCCGGGCACCCACGCGGTCGACGGCGGCGCCTGCACCGAGAAGAACTCGCGCCGGGTATCGCCCTGCAGCCAGACCTGCATGTCCACCGCGCGCTCGGGCAGCTCGAGCGCAAAATGCGCCTTGAGCGGCTGCCTGGATGTGAGCGACTTGCGCTCGCTCCAGAAGTCGTAGCCGAACAGGTCGCCGTCGGCGAATGCCAGCCGCTGCGACGGGGCGGTCGCAAGCGGCTCGCCGGCGGCGCTCTCGAAGGCCATCGACTGGCCCAGATTGTGATAGATGTAATCGTGGTACTTGTCCTTGCCGTTGCGGCGGCGCGAACGGAAGATGTCGACGAAGTAGCCGTTGTGCTCGTCCAGCCGCACCGTGCCCAGCACGCGCCGCTGCTGGGCATCGGTGGCCGGCTCCACAAAGCCCACATCCGAAAACGTCGCCCACGGAAAGGCCGGCGCCGCGCTGCCGGGCTGCGGGTACACCGCGTCGACCGACAGCGGATGGTCGGTTTTCATGGACGGATAGGTGGATGCCCCGTCCACCACCACCGTGTTATGCGCCGGGAACTGGGCATAGTACTGAAGATGGTCGTTCTGCAGATAACCCGAACCGCGCCCGCTCTCCGGCGCCACGCTCAGGCCCTGCGCGAACAGCTCCATGGCGATGCCGTTGGCGTGCGCGTGATTGCCCGCCGACCCGGCCTGCGAAATAACCAGATCGTCGTTGCGCTGGATAAGCCAGCTGGCATTGGGCGCGTAAAACGTCGGCGTCTGATAAGCGCTCACGCTGGCCTGGGGCGCGTCGCCGGCCGGCGCCGCGTGGGCGAGCAGCGCATGCACGCCCGCCCCCGCAGCCGGCCTGGACGACTGCGCCCCGCTGGCGGCGCGCACTGCCGCGCGCAGGCTGGCGAAGTGGCGCGCCTCCCCCGTCCTTCCGTGCCGTTCGGCGTGGGCCTGCAACTGTTCGATCGGGCCGGTGCGCAGGTAGTCGTAGCGGGTGTCGCCGAAGCCGGCCATGCGGCCGTTCGGCAGCAGATACTGCGGCAGCGCCGACGCCGCGCGCGCCAGCACCGGCATCTGCGGCAGCAGGTCGATGCCGAACAGGCGCTCCAGCAGGTCGAGGCATTCCAGATAGTCGCTGAGCACATTGAGCGAATAGGCCGGCGACTCGTTCCAGATGCCGGTCTTGTCGTCGTAGCCGTAATCGAGCAGGCGCTGGAGCGACCACTGGCGCATGCCGCTGCCATCGGTCACCGCGCGCACATAATGGGCGGCGCCGCGGCCATCGGCGTACTGCGCGTCCGGCGCCAGCACGGCGGCGATCTGCAGCACGAAGCGCGCCTTGATCAGGTTCCAGTTATTCCACGGCACGCCGTTGGCCAGAATCACGTCCGCCCATTTCTTGAAGGCGGCGTCGTACATGGCCGCCTTCGCGCCGGCGTGGGCGCGCAGGTAGCCGTGCATGAAGTCGAAGGTCTCGGTCAGCGGACCGACGATGTCTTCGTGGATCACTTCGAACGACTGCAGGCCGACGATGGTCTGGTCATGCGCCCGATTAAGATCGACCGGCAGCTCGCGGTAGTAAATTCCCGTCATGTAGGTGTCGAAGATCGCGCCGGCGAAGGCCGCGTATTCCTCCTCGCCGGTGTACCAGTACAGGAAGGCGGCATCGCGCGCCAGTTCGGCGATGCGCATATTGATCGCTTCGATGATCCTGCCGGTCTTTTGCTGGGGCACCCATTCCCACGGCTTGCCGGGCGCATCCCGGTTCTGCAGGTACAGCAGATCGTTCTCACCCATGTAGGGCTTGATGTCTTCCAGCTTCGGGGTCATGTAGGCGGTGCTGGTATCGCGTCCGCCGGTAAAGCGCACCGTCGGCGCCGGTGCCTGGCCGCCGGCGCGCGCATACAGCCCGTCCTTCACATACACCTGCGTATGCCGGCCCTGCCAATACATCTGCAGGCGCGACACGATCCAGGCCGGATCGCTGCGGTGCCGCTCGACATACGGCCGCACCCTCGCCTTGATCGCCGCCAGGCTGCGGGCCGCCGTGTCGTCGCGGGCGATGCGCTCGCGCAGCGCCTGCGTTCCGGCCTCGGCACCGGCGACCAGGCGCGGGTGCAGGCCCGCCGGCTCCATGGACGCAGCCGCCGCGAATGCACTGGCCGCGAAAGCGAATATGGCGATGGCCAAGGCGGCCCGCCGGCTGAAGCATTGCATGATCTTTGTCTCCGAAAAGGCCGAATTTGTTATCGATAACTTTTCCGTTATTATTGCATTGAATCCTCGCGCTTGACACTATTTTCTAAGCAAACCATGCCCTTTCCAAAGCTCCTGCTATTGCTCGCCCTACTCCCGCTGCCCCTGCTGGCAGCCGAGTATCAATGGTCCGCCACAGTCGACGAGGTGGTGTCCACCGAGACCGGCGACCACCCGCGCGCCTTCCTCTGGATACCACCGGCATGCCACAAGGTGCGTGCCGTCGTCATTGGCCAGCACAATATGCAGGAAGAGCCGATTCTGGAGCATCCTCTCATGCGCAAAGCCCTGGCCGGGCTGTGCTTCGGCGCGGTCTGGGTGACGCCGGCGATGGGATCGAATCATTTCCGCTTCGACCGCGGCGCCGGCGCCATGCTCGACCGCCTGATGCGCACCCTGGCCGACAAGTCGGGCTACCGCGAGCTGGCACGCGCGCCACTGGCGCCGATCGGCCATTCGGCCATGGCCTCGTTCGGCTGGGATATGGCGGCCTGGGATCCGAAACGCGTGCTGGCAGTGATTTCGACCAGTGGCATGTGGCCGTATTTCAAGGAGACCGGTAGCGGCAACAGCGCCAGTCCCGACTGGGGCGGGCGCAGCGTCGACGGCGTTCCCGGACTGGTCATCAAAGGCGAGTACGAGGTGCAAGGCAATATGCGCGACGGCTGGTACGCCGAACAGAAAGGCGACTCGCTCGAACGCCACCCGCAGACGGTCCTGACGCACGTCATCGAACCGGGCGGCGGCCACTTCGAAGTCTCCGACCGGCGCGTCGCCCTGATGGCGCTGTTTCTGCGCAAGGCCGCGCAATACCGCCTTCCCCGTGGCCGGGGCGCCATGAAGCCGATCGATCCGCGCCGCAGCGGATGGCTGTTCGACGGCTGGCAGCAGGGCACCGCGCCGGCGGCGCCGGCGGCCCCGGTGGCCGGCTACCGCGGACCGCGCGAACAGGCTTTCTGGGCCTTCGATGGCGGCATGGCCAGGGCGGTCGAAGCCTTTCAGGGCCGCTTCCGGCATCAGCGCGCGCTGCTGATCGGCTACCAGCAGCAGGATGGCTTGACGCGGCCACGGCCCGACCACGCAATGGTGCATCTGAAATTCGAACCACAGGAGGACGGCATCACCTTCAGGCTGCGCGGCGGCTTCTGGGATCGGGTACCGGGTGACGGCAAGCCGGACGAAGGCACTGGCGGCTGGGGCAAGTTCCTCGGCCCGGGCACGCGCGCGGGCGATGAGCTGCCCCATCCGGACGCCGAACAGGCCGCGCGCATGCGCATCACCCGCATTTGCGGCCCGGTCGTGCAGATCTCGCCCGACACCTTCTCGATCCGCTTCTACCGCATGGGCATGACCAACGCCAAGCGTTCGAACGACATGTGGTTTGCGCTGTCCTGGCCCGGCGACGGCCAGTACAAGCCCATGGTCCAGCAGGCACAACTGCAGATCCCGCTGACCAACACGCAGGGACAGGCGCAGACACTGGATTTTCCTGCCATCCCCGACCAGCACGCGCGCCGCACGCTGGCGCCGGTCCAGCTTGCCGCGACCTCGAGCGCGGGTGTGCCGGTCTACTATTATGTGCGCGAGGGGCCGGCCGAAGTCGACGACAACGGCCTGCTGACGTTCACCGCCATTCCGCCCAAGAGCAGGTTTCCGATCGAGGTCACGGTCGTGGCCTGGCAGTGGGGGCGCTCGATCGAACCCAGGCTGCAGACGGCGGCGCCGCTGGAGCGGCGCTTTCTGATCACGCGCTAAAGTCGTCCCCGCGAGGCGCGGGTCCATACTGCGCGAACACCTTCTCGTCGCTCAGCTCAGCATGGGTCCCGGCTTTTGCGAGAACGACTGGAACCTTGCTTGAGCTAGTCTGCAAGCGTTCTGATCCACCGCGCGAATGCCTCGTTCTCGAACTCGTAAGTGTCGCGCGGAGATTTGACCACAACATCCGATAGCTTTGCCATCGCACGTTGCACGTGAGTTACTTGAAGCGTATCGACACCAATCTCCTTGCGCAATTTTGCAAGCACAGCCGCGCTGAACGGTTTCAAAGAAGGATCCTGCGCCAACATGCGCACGAGCGCCTTTTGGGTGGCGTCAAGCGCCGCCCACGCGCCCTCGTGGTTCTCGGTGCGCGCCAGGCGATCGGCCACGGCTTGCATCGCCTCGTCGAGCTTTAGCGATGGATCGAGCACCATATTGACCACCCCGACAAGAAACGGCTCGGGCTGCTGGCCAAACGCGACGAATGCTTTCCATGCCAGTGCGACCGGCAGAGTTCGCTGGGTCGATTCTTCGAAACGCTGCGCAATATATTCAACGAAATCCCGGTCTAGCTTGGGGAAGTCCGCTATGGCCGAGCCCGTTGAATACAAGGGCGCGTTCGAATTGGAAAACACATGGGCCAGATGCGTACGCGACGAGCCCGTAAATACGACGCGCAGGCGAGCCTGGTTCTTGACCATCGCGGTGCGTAAGGCCGTTGCCACCGCCTCATGTTCACGCGTTCTGGCCAATTCCTGCGCCTCGTCGACGAGCAGCAACAGCGGCGCCTTCTTGCACAACGAGGTAATCAGCACGTCAATTTGAAGAGCGATGTCCGTCTGCGCCTTCGCGCCCCGCTCGGAGAGCTCGATTTCGCCCTCGATCGTTGAACCTGGCAATTCGGCTTTCGCCTTGATCTTCTTAATCGGCGCATTGAGCTTGGCTACGAGAGAATCGAACGCGCCTTTGGGCTCCGATGCCTGTTCAAGCCCGCGTACGATGGCCGCACCCGGCCACATGCGCGTTTGCCAGAGATCGGCGTAGGCGACGGTGTAACCGGCTTGCTGAGCGGCAGGGCTAAGATCCTTCAGAAGAAATGAGGTCTTCCCCGCCCGGCGCGGCGCGAAAATCGTCGTTGAGGTGACCATGCCAGCATCGAGCGTGTCGAGGTAGACCCTGGCGAGTGCTGGTCTGTGATAATGCCAGATCTCGGTGAGCTTCATGGCGTTATATGAAATTATCTCTGGTTTGTATAATTATACCGAGACCTGATAATTTCGACCCGCGGCGCCCTGCACCGAACTGTAATCGTTTGCATCGCCGATTGCAGCGCCCATGCCGGAGATGACACAATGGCGGCCATGCCGCCCATTTCCCCACTCCTCATCCGCCTTGCTTGCTTCTTCGCACTGGGTTTCCTTATCTATGTTGGGCTCAGCCGATACTTCGTCGACGCGCTTCCGGTCGCCCTGCTGTTTTGGGGTGCTGCCGGCGCCAAGCACTTTGCTTCAGCTATCGTGGACATCATCCCGGCCATCGACCGCGCGGCGCGCCGTGCCGCATTCGAAAAATGGGGTGGGCGCTATTACACGTTCGACGGCTGTCAGATCCGCCTGTGCCTGGTCGAAGGCACGGCCTGGATTGTGGAGAACGATGTCCGGAAGATCATCTCACCGGCTGTCAGCGCGCGCGAAAAGCGCCTGCTGGGCGCGGACCACGCGCCCCTCCCCGGCTCGTCCCTGAATGCATATAGCGAGCACGGTTTATTGCGCCTGTTGAAAGTACGGCTGACGCGGCGGGGAGGAGAAACAGAAATGAAGAAATTCACTGTATGGCTGCAAAACGAAGCGATACCGAACGTCAAGCGTTTTCCCGCGTCGTCGTTCACGTGACGACAAATCCGATTACATCCTGCGGAATCGTTCAGGCTTGAAGCGCGATGGTGGCTCCTGTCCGGAATCGTCCCGCACCGCTTCCCCCTCCCCTGCATGGACCACATGCAAAGTTTGCGTCGGGAATGCAAACTCGATGCCGCGTTCCCTGAACGTGCGGTAAATGTCCAGAAAGATGGCCTGCCGCACGTCCATGTGCACGGCGTAATCGGCGCTGTTGACGATGTAGACGACTTCAAAATCGAGGGACGAGGGACCGAAGCCCGAGAAATGCGCACGGTCGAAACGCACCTGTTTCTGCGCGCCGACAATCGACGCCAGCAATTGCGGGACGGCGCTGACCTGCTCTTCCGCTGTTCCGTAGGTGATGCCCAGCTGGAATGCCACACGCCGGCTTTCCATCCGCTTCAGGTTATGAATCCGGCTCTTGAGCAAGTCCGTGTTCGAGAAAATGATTTCCTCGCCATCGAGACTGCGCACCCTGGTGGTTTTCAAACCGACGTATTCAACCGTCCCGGCAACGCTGTCGACGGTGATGAAGTCGCCGATGACAAAGGGCTTGTCGAGAACGATCGACAGCGACGCGAACAGGTCGCCCAGGATATTCTGGACCGCCAGCGCGACCGCGATGCCGCCGATACCGAGACTGGCCACCAGGGTCGTGATATTGACGCCCAAATTGTCCAGCATCATCAGCAGGACGACCACCCACACGGCCACCCGCGCGATGAAGCCCAGTGCGGCGGTCGAGGTCGAGCGGCCAGGATCGGCCCGCGCGCTGCTGCGGTATTGCAACAGCCATGCGCGCACGGCGCGGTCGCCCCAGATGGCCGCCTGCACCAGCGCGGCACAGATCACGGTGCGGTTGATGAACAGTTCGGCGCGCCCGCTGAGCGTCAGGAAGGTCGACCCCGCGTAGATGCCAATGATGAGCATGACAAACACCCGTGTTGCCGACAGCGTATCGACCAGGATATCGTCGAGGCCTGTGCTGGTGCGTGCTGCGACGGCGCGCAAACGGCGCACCAGCACCGATTGCATGAAACAGAGAACCAGCGTGAGCGAAACGGCCACGCTGCCCGCGGAAATCCACTGCATCGTGGTGTTGCCTAGAAAAATAAAATTCATAAACATTCCTGTCATTAAAGGGGCCGCTAGGACCGGACAGCGGGATGCTCCCGCAGGGCGGGCTCGGCACTAGCCTGCTCGTCTTTCAGTTCTTTGCTCAGGAAGAAATTCAGGGCCGTTCGGATCACCGCGATGGCGGCCAGCTTGCCGATCCGGTCCCAGGTCGGCGCGACCGAGGTGGACAGGATGTCGGCGGCAAGCTGCAGCTCGAGGGCCAGGGTCAGGTAGCGCGCGAAGGCGAGCCGGATGGGGATGAACGAGCTGGCCTGGCGCGCCACCAGGTGCCGCACCAGCCCGGCAATGACGACCGTCACCCCGGCGCCAATCGTGAGCGCGCCGAGCGTCTCGACCACCAGGCGGAGCCACTCGACGCCCGCGCGCACCAGTTGTTCGATTTCAATAAACACGGCGTCTCCCGTCTGCCTGAAGCGCATACTGTACGGGATATGCCGGGGTCGGCGCTGCACGGTAGGCACGCGCCCGGACTTATTCGAGGGCATAAAGCGTCCGCTCAGCAGGAGCGGTGACATAGCCATGGAGCTAGCCAGTGATCGCCCGCAGTTCGGCCTCGATCTGATGGCAGCTCGCCCTGAGCACGTCGACGAAACTGGCCACCACCGAAGCCTCCGGCCGAAATTGCGGGCGCACAAGATTAACGGAATACGGTATCGAATGGCTGAAGCGGCGGATGGTCAGGCCGAGCCCGGCGTACGACAGCGCGCTCAGCGGATTGACGATGGCGATCCCCACGCCCAGACTGACCATCTCGCACACCGCACCGGCGCTGACCGTTTCCACCACCATGCGGCGCGCGATGCCCAGTTCATTGAACAGACTGTCGACCTCCTGGCGGTAGGGATCCCCGGCCGCCAGATACACAAAGTTCTGCCCCTCGAAATCCTGCGGCGTCAATACCTTGTCTTCACGCTGGCACAGTTCGTGGCCGGCCGGCAGGACGCAGACCACATCCAGCGTGAGCAGGGTCTCGATGACGGTACCGCGCGGCGCCGCCTGCTCCTCGGTCAGTCCCAGATGGAAGCGCTGGGACGCGAGCGACTCCTGCAATAGCGAGCTTTCTTGCGGCGTGATCTTGAGGCTGACGCCGGGGAAACGCTGACGGAATTGCTGACAGGCGCGCGGCAACAGCGCGTGCGAGAAAGCAGGCAGGCAGGCCACCGACACCTGTCCCTGGCTGAAATGGCGGATCGCATCGGCCGCCCGGGCGATCGTGTCGAGGCCGACATAGGCGCGCTGCACTTCATCGAACAGCATCACCGCCTGCTCGGTGGGCGCCAGCTTGCCGTTGACGCGTTTGAACAGACACAGCTGGGTTACCTGCTCAAACCGGCTCAGTTCGCGACTGATGGTCGGCTGCGACGTGTGCAGCAATTGCGCCGCCGCCGTGGCACTCCCGGTCGTCATCACGGCCCAAAACACTTCTACATGCCGAAAGCTGAATTTCATCGTCACCCTTACCAAGCCAGGACCGCATCATATCAGAAATGAATGACCTACCGAAATATTGATATTTTTGAAAATATAAAATTTTAACTATAATTTCCCTCAATCAATACCTAACGGACCAGGACAGGGAAATCCAATGAAACAAGCTTACGTAGTGTTTGAGCCCATCAATCATGTGATGACGGTCATTGAAGCGGCCAAGCGCCGCGGCATGCACGTGGTCGTCATCCGCACGCTGCCCCTGACCCTGGCCGCGCCGTATGCGAGTGCCACATCGGCCATCGACACCGATATCGTCATCGAGAACTGGGCCGATCACGCCGCCATCGTGCAGCTGGCGAGCGAGGCCTGCGCCGGTTTCGCCGTGGCGGGCAGTTACGCCGCCGCCGAAATTACCCTGATGCCGGAAGCGCTGTTCCGCCAGCGCCATGGCCTGGCCGGACTGTCCCCCGAACAGGTTGCCATGCTCCTCAACAAGGAGCAGGTACGCGGCCGCCTTGCGGCGTCCGGCTTGACCGCGCTGGCCACCATCAGCCAGGAAGAGGCCTTGGCGATGACGGAGTGGCCGGCAGGGAAAACCTATTATTTCAAACCCGTCAATGGCGCCGGCAGCGCCCTGGTCAGCAAGCTCACCAGCCTCGATCAATTGCACGCCGCGATTGCCAACTGGAGCAAGAAGCCGGAAGTGAGCCTGGACCTGCTGCGCCACTACATCGAACAGAACAACCGCTTTTATCTGGAACAGGCGGCCGAAGGCGAACTGATGTCGGTCGAAGGCTTCGCCGTCGATGGCCACTATTACGAATTGGGCTTGAGTTCGCGCACCGTGCTCGAGCGTGACGAAGCCATCGAAATGGGCCTGTCGTTTCCGTACCAGCATCCACAACACGCGGCCATCGTTGCCAAGGTGCGCCAGATTCACCTGGCGCTGGGCGTGCACAATGGACCGACCCATACAGAAGTGATCTATACATACGATGGCGAGGTCGAGCTGGTGGAACTCAATATCCGCTTCGTGGGCGCGGACGTGATACTTGCCATTAACGCCGCCATGGGCGTGCGCATCGAAGATGAACTGCTGCGGGTGACGCTGGGCCAAGCCCCCCGGCTCGCGCATGCTGCCAGCGGCGTGTCGGTATTGCAGCAGGTAATGCCGCCCCCGGGACTGGACACGTTTCACAGCATCGAGTTTCCGCCCGAGCACGTCGTCTTCAGCAAGATCACCGCACGGCCAGGCGTCCAGCTGGCATCGACCAGTTTTCAGATGGACCAGATCGCCTCCTTCATCGTGCGCGGCGACGACTACGCGCAAGCCATGCAGCGCGCCAGGTATGTGCGCGAAAACACCCTGGTCAACGGCGAGCTGCTGGCCAATAACGTCAATAACGTCGTGGTGCTGCGCTAAAGCGCCCCACCCTCATCCTCCAATTTGCGCCATGAACCAGACTACCAACTACGCCATCATCGTCGATCCGCTGGCCGGCGGCCGTTTCCTGCCCGATGAATTCGCCGAACGCGGGATTGCCTGCATCGCCGTGCTCAGCGGCCCGGTCCCGGCCGACTTTGCCGCGTCCTTCCACGCCGAAAAATTCGCCGCGGTGTTCGCTTTCGATGGCGATGCCGACGCGCTCGCCGCGCGCCTGGCCGCGTTCAAACCCATGTGCGTCATGCTTGGCCTGGAAACCGGTGTCGAACTGATGGACCGGCTGGCGCACCGCCTTGGCCTGCCCGGCAATGACCCGCTCACCAGCGCCCAGCGCTGCGACAAGTTCACCATGCAGGAAACGCTGCACGCCAAGGGCTTGCGCGCCATTCCCCAGGCCCGCGTCAACGATCTCGGCGCCGCGCGCACCTGGCTGCTGGCGCGCCAAAGCTGGCCGGTGATCGTCAAGCCGACCAATTCGGCCGGTTCCGACGGCGTGACCCTGTGCCACAGCATGGAGCAGGCCCTGGACGCCGTGGCCGCGCTGCTGGGCGCAGTCAATCTGCTGGGACAGGTCAACGAGTTCGTTCTGTTGCAACACTATCTAGCGGGCCGCGAGTGGGTGGTCGACACGGTCTCGTGCAACGGCCGCCACGTGGTCACCAACGTCACGCGCTACCTGAAGCAGGTCACCGATTGCGGCAAAGTGATCTATCGCCACTGCGAGTACCTGTCGCCGGCCGACGAGGAGCACCGCGAACTGATCGCCTACGCGCTCGGCGTCAACGATGCCCTGGGTATCCGGTTCGGCTCGGCCCACCACGAAATCATCCTCACGGCGCACGGCCCCACGCTGGTGGAAGTGAACCCGCGCATGCATGGCGCCGACGCCGCGCGCGCCTTGCGCTGGTGCTTTCCGGTCACGCAGATCGATCTGTCGGTCGACGCCTATATCGATACCGGCTCGTTCGCAGCCAAGGCCGAGCGGGAATTCAAGTTCGGCAATTTCATGATTGCCCACTACCTCATTTCCAGCCAGCCGGGCACGGTCAGCGCGGTGGCCGCCAGCGCGGCGCTGCAGGGGATCGCGTCCTTCAAGCTGGGCCATTTGCCGGCGCTCGGCAAGCACGTCAACAAGACCATTTCGCTGACCACCTCGCCAGGCTACATCTGGCTGGTCAACGCCGACCAGGCGGCGCTGTGGCGCGACCAGCAGCAGCTCATCGCGATGGAAGACCGCGGCGAACTGTACGCCCTGTCGCCGCAGGCTCACTAAATCCGCGCCACGCCATGCAACCCATGCTCAAGATCAGCTTTGCCGGCCTGTTCGGCGCCGCCCTGCTCGCCACCGTCTATGGCGTGGCCAGCCGCGATGCGGACGTGATCACGCTCGACAATGCCTATGTCAGCGGGCGCGTCCTCAAGATTTCGGCCAGCACCGACGGTACCGTGGAAACCTATGCGGCCCGGCGCGCGGCCTATGTCGCCAAGGGCGAGCGGCTGTTCAATATCGGCGACGTCGACAACGCGGCCAGGCTCAAGGAATACCGCGAGTTGCTGCGCATCGCCATCGACGACGAAGTCCAGGCCTGCCGCGAGGTGGCCAGCGCCCGCACCTCGCTGAACCGCGCGCACACCAATGCCGGCTATGTCGATGCCAGCCTGCAGCGTGTCAAGTCGCTCGCACAGGTCGGCATGATGACCCGCGAAATGCTGGAAAAGCGCCAGCAGGAGGTGGCCATGAGTACCCTCGACACCACCGCTGCCGAGCAGGAACTGGAGAAGTCGGCCGACAAGAACCGTTTGCCGGTATTCCAGCGTCCCAAGGTGCAGCACGCCGTGGCGCGCCTGCAAGCGGCGTTCCAGCAGGCCTACTCGGCCGACGTGCTGGCCCCGGCCGATGGCTATATCTATGAACTGCTGACCTATAGCGGCCAGTACGTCAAGAAAGGCGACAATCTGCTGGTGTTCATTCCCAGGGAAGACCAGGTCATCGAAGCCAACGTGCTCGAATCGGACATCGCTTCGCTCAGCGCCGGCAATGCCGTCACCGTGGTGCCGGATGTCGGCGGCGGCAAGCAAACCTATTCGGGCGTGATCGCCTCGATCGTTCCCTCGGTCGCGGCCACGTTCTCGCAACTGCCGCGCAACAACCTCGACTCCAACTGGATCAAGACCTCGCAACGCATTCCGGTCCTGATCACCCTGGCGGCGCCGGCCGGCGACACGCCGCCGCTGCCGCTGGGGTCCTCGGTGAAGGTGATCGTCAACACCCGGCAGGCCAGGCGTGCGCCCCCGGTGCGCGCCCCGTCCACCTCAACGCAGGCCGGTGTGCAGCCGGGCACCGAACAGCAGCTGCGGCAGCGCTTCGACAGCTATCTGAAACAGGTGATGGCCGGGTACCCGCACGCCGGCGCGCAGTCCGGGAGCTGCCGGTGAACTGGCTGAAGCACCGGGCGCTGGCCGCGTTTGCGCTCTACCTGATCATCTTCACGCAGATGCTCGACACCTCGGTGGCCAACCTGGCCTTGTCGAATATCGCCTCGGACCTGATGATGGACGTGTATCACGCCTCGTGGATCGTCACCTCGTTCGGCACCGGAGTGGTGATCGCCTTTCCGCTCGGGTCGATCTGGAGCAAGCGCGCCTCCAGCGAGTTCGTCCTGGCCGTGGGCTGCCTGGTGTTCGCCCTGGCCTCGCTCGGCTGCGGCCTGACCAGCGACCCGGCCCACTTCATCCTGTTGCGCCTGCTGCAAGGAATCGGCTCGGGCATTGCCGTGATCGCCTCGTTTCCCATCATGATCGCGCTTCTGGGCACGGGCAACGCCACCTTTGCCATCGCCCTGTGCACCAGTGCCATTTCGCTGGCGCCGGTCAGCGGTCCGATCGTCGGCGCCTGGGTGACGGCGCATTTCGGCTGGCACATGCTGTTCCTGATGAACGTGCCGCTGACCGCCGTGGCCATGTTCCTGCTGCTGCCGACCTTCAGCGCGCCGGCGCCTGCCCAGCCCGAACGGATAGGGCCCCGCCTGTCGACCCTGGCCCTGTTCGGGACCTGCGTGGCGCTGCTGCAGTATGCGCTCGATTTTGGCGAACAGTACGGCTGGTTTCACAGTCCGGTCATCGTGAGCGCGGTGGGAGCCGCCATCGTGGTGGGCAGCGCCTTCTTTTGGCTCAACGGCATCGCCAAATACCAGATCTTCAACCTCGCCGTGTTCGCCAACCCGCTGTACGCCGGCACGACCACGGTGCTGGTGATCGGCAATGGCCTGATCTTCGCGTCGCTGGTGTTCCTGCCACTGTGGTTCCGGCTCGATCGCCACATGCCTTTGCTGGAAGCGGGCGTGATCGTCTCGCTGGGCAGCGGCGTGTCGGCTGTGGCCACGCCGTTTATCGGCAAGTACTTTCCGCGCCAGTATTTGCCCTATGCCGCTCTGCTCAGCCTGCTGCTGACGGCGATCTCGTTTCTGATGATGAGCCGCTTCACGGTCGACAGCCCGATGTCCAGCCTGGTGGCCGCGCGCCTGGTGGCCGGCTGCGGCATGGCGATCTTTTCGACGCCCCTGATCACCATGTCGCTGTCGAAGCTGGCGCCGTCCGATCTGGTGAACGGCAACACCGTTTCGATCGTGCTGCGCGTGCTGGTGGCCAACATCATGGTCGCCGTCAGCTTCGCCCAGTACCGCCATTTGAGCGACGCGGCCCAGGCCCAGTTCAGCGCCAGCGCCGACCGCCTGTCGTACCTGGCCACGACGGCACTGAGCGCTCCGGCCGCCAATTACCTGACCGGCCTGTTTCATACCAGCGCGCTGTCGAGCATTTTCCTGGCAACGGGCGCCTTCTTCGCCGTCAGCCTGATGGCACTGCTGCCGTTCAGTACCCGCATCAAAACCTAGACCTGTTCCTTTACGAGAAGCTTATGCATACCATTACCGTGCGCCAGGCCATCCTGGCCGATCTTGAAGACTTGACTGCGCTGTTCGACCGTTATCGCCAGTTCTATGGCAAAGCAGGCGACCTGGAGGGCGCACGGCGCTTCCTGCTGGAGCGCTTCGAGCATGGCCAATCGATCCTGCTGATCGCCCACGCCAACGGCGAGCCGGCCGGCTTTACCCAGCTCTACCCCAGCTTTTCCTCGCTGTCGATGGCGCGCATCTTCGTGCTCAACGACCTGTTCGTGGCGGCCACGGCGCGCCGCCAGGGTACCGCCTCGCAGCTGCTGAGCGCCGCCACCGCGCTGGCGCGCCAGCTGGGCGCGGTGGCGCTCACGCTGTCGACCGCGCTCGACAACCACGCCGCGCAAGCGCTGTACGAAGGCTCCGGCTGGCAGCGCGACACCGATTTTTTCACCTACGACCTGCGGCTGGCGCCATGAAGCACGCCGTGGCGATCCGCGCGCTGGCCGAGGCCGACGTACCGGCGTTTTTCGCCCTGCTCCAGGCCAAAGCCGCGTTCGATGGCTGCGCCGAGTCGCTGCTGGCCACCGAAGACAGCGTGCGGGCGGCGCTGTTCGGCCCATCGCCCATGACGCGCGCGCTGGTGGCCATGGCCGATGGCCAACTGGTCGGCATGGCGACCTACTACATGATTTTCTCGACCTTCATCATGCAGCCCGGCCTGTGGCTCGATGATCTGTACCTCGACCCGGCCCGGCGCGGCCAAGGCATCGGGCGCGCCATGATGGCGCAACTGTGCGCCATCGCCAGCGAACACGGCTGCGCCCGCGTCGACTGGACTGTCGCCAGCCGGAACCAGGACGGCCAGCGCTTTTACGCCCGTCTCGGGGCGACCATCTCGGACCGGCTGCAATTGTGCCGCCTGGGCACCGCGGCCATCGATCGCCTCGCCATCGAACATGCCGCCTCCGGCACCACCTCGCAATAGCACGACTCACGATTTTCGACTGACGACCTTTACATCAATATGACAACAGCAAAAAATACCATACAAGGCAATCCAGTGTACGACCTGATTGGAATTGGCTTCGGCCCCTCCAATCTCGCGCTGGCGTTGGCGATCGATGAGCAATGCGACGAAGCGGAACTGAGCGCCCTGTTCCTGGAACAAAAGCCCGAATTCCAGTGGCATCCGAACATGCTCATCCCCGGCACCGACATGCAGATTTCGTTTCTGAAGGATCTGGTCACACTGCGCAATCCAAGCAGCCCCTACACCTTCCTCAATTACCTCAAGAGCGTGGGACGGCTGTCGACCTTCTCCAATCTGCGCAGCTTTTATCCATCGCGCCTCGAGTTTCATGGCTATCTGGCATGGGTCGCTCAGCATTTGCAGCGCTATGCCCGCTACAGCCAGCAGGTGACCCGCATCAGCGCCTGCGGCAGCGCGCCGCACACGCTGTTCGAAGTGCTCAGCCAGGATTTGCTCACTGGTAAGGTCGAGCGCTTCTTCGCCCGTAACCTGGTCGTCGCGCCGGGCGGCACCCCTACCGTGCCGTTTCCGCTCACCATCGCCGCCGACAGCCAGCGTGCCTGGCACAGTTCCGCATACCTGAAAAAAATCGCCCATTTCAAGACCAACACCTGCGCGCCCTACCATTTCGCCGTCATCGGCAAGGGACAGAGCGCGGCCGAAATCATCTTCGATCTGCACGCCACCTTCCCGAACGCCAAAATCAGCTGCATTTACCGCGGGTTCGGACTCAAACCGTCCGATGACAGCGAGTTCGTCAATGAAATCTTCGACGCCAACTTTGTCGATTTCGTCCACGCGACCCCGTCCGGGATGCAAAGCGACCTGATGACGCAGCACTACGATACCAATTATTCGGTCGTCGACGCAGACCTGATCCGGCGCCTGTACGCCATCCACTACGCCGAGAAAGTCAGCGGCCGCGCGCGCCTGCACTTCCACAACCTGTCCACCGTCACCCAGGTGCTGGAAGCGGGCGACGCGGTCCGCATCGCCTACAGCGACATGTCCGGTGCCGGGCCGCGGACCCTTGAGGTTGACGCCGCCGTGCTCGCCACCGGCTACACCTACCCGAATCCGCCCAAGGTGCTCAGCGCACTGGGCGAGTTCATTTGCCTGGACGCCGCCAGCGGAAAGGCCGTGGTCGACCGCCATTACCGCATGCACACCGACGCGCGCCTGGCGGCCGGCATCTACGTGCAGGGCTGCAACGAGTCGACCCATGGCCTGAGCGACACCCTGTTGTCGATCCTGCCGATCCGCAGCGAGGAGATCCTGACCAACCTGCTGACTTACCGCATGCTCCAGGCGAGCAAGGGACTGGCTCACGCTGCGCCACTGGTGCAGGACGAGCTTGGATGCGTCGAGTGAGCCAGCAGTACGATGTGATCGTGGTCGGAGGCGGCGTGATCGGCAGCGCCATCCTGCACCGGCTCAGTGAGCGTTTCGGCGCCCGCGCGCTGCTGGTCGAGCAAGCCCGCATGGGCCAGGGCTCGACCGGCTGGTCCGGCGGCGTGCTGCGCTGCTACCACCCCGACCCGCTGCTGGCCGACATGGCCTGCGACGGCGATGCCTATTACCGCCAGTTCGAGCGCCACACCGGCGTGGCGCAAGCCATCACCCGCAGCGGGTTTGTGCACGCGATCTACCCTGACCAGGCCGACCAGGCCCAGCGCGAGGTGAAGCGCCTGTCCGGCCGCATCGCGATCGAATGGCTGCCCCGGCACGAGGCGCGCGCCCGCTTCCCCGGCATGCACTGGGATGACCTGGCCGGGGCCGTGCTGGAACCGGACGCCGGCCACATGGACCCGCACGCCGTCACGGCCGCCTGGATCGCGTCCGCGCGCGCGGCCGGCAGCATCGCCATGGAAGGCGTGCGCTTTGCCGGCCTGCTCAGCGAAACAGGCCGCACCGTCGGCATCCAGACCAACCTGGGCGCCCTGTATGCGCCGTGCGTGGTGATGTGCCTGGGGGCGTGGAGCGCGAAAGCGGCCCGCGCCGCCCACTTGCCCTTGCCCGAAGCCGTGCACGCCAAGGCGATCCAGCTCAACGTGTTTCGCGCGCGCGCCGGCATCGGCCCGCATCCGGCCTTCATCGACCCCGGCGCGCAGCTGTACGGCCGTGCCGAGGGCGAGCGCAGCCTGTATCTGGGCGCCCCGGTGCCGCAATGGGACATCGACCCGGACGCGCCGGCCGAGGTGGAACTGGCCCATGTGGCCATGACGCAGCAGCAAGGCACGCGCCGCTTCCCATGGCTGGCCGATGCCACCCCGGCCGGCGGCTTTCGCCGCTTCGACGGCTATACGGCCGACGGCCGCGGCCTCGTCCAGCCCGCACCGGAGACGCCCGGGCTGTTCTGGGCGACCGGATTTTGCGGCGGCGGCTTCAAGCTGGCCCCGGCGATTGCAGCAAAAATCAGCACCTTCATTCAAACAACGACAGCAACCTGAAAAAGCACCCAATGAATATCATCCGCACTTCCGACCGCGCTACCGCCACCGTCTACGGCCTGCAATGCCAGCCAGCGGTCGAACCCCTTTTCGATGGCAAGCTGCCGTTCGGCACCATGCACTGTGTCGTCAAGCCCGGCATCACCTCGACCATTCACAATCACCATGAGTACGAGTGCTTTTTCATCACCCAGGGCAGCGGCACGCTGACGATCGGCGCCGACAGCGCAACGGTACGCGCCGGCGACGTCATCCGCATCCCGCCGTTCGCCGATCACACCTTGCACAACGACGGGCAGGACGAACTGCACTTCCTGACCTTCTGGTGGGAAGACTTGAACGCCCTGCTCGCGCCGGCCGCCGGCGCCGCCGGCAGCGCGCGCGCGCTGATATTCTCGACCCCGCCCACGCCCAACGGCGACCTGCACCTCGGCCACCTGTCGGGCCCCTATACCGGCGCCGACATCTATCGCCGTTTCCTGGAACTGCAAGGCGCGACCGCATTCCACGTCACCGGCCGCGACGACAACCAGAGCTACGTGCCGCGCAAGGCGCTCGACCAGGGCCGCACGCCGGAAGCGCTGGCCGACGACTATTCCGCCCGCATCCAGCAGACGCTCGAGCGCAACGCCATCCGCGTCGATCACTACGGCTATCCAAAAGCCTCGCCTTACCATAACGACCTGACCCGGCGCGTGGTCCGGGAACTGTTCGACAAGGGCATGATTTACGAGCGCGACGTCGACGCGCTGTTCTGCGCCAGCACCGGCAACTACCTGTACGAAGCGCACGTCCGTGGCCTGTGCCCGCATTGCCAGGTCGAGTCCGACGGCAATGCCTGCGAACAGTGCGGGCGTCCCAACGATGTCACCGACCTGATCGAGCCGCACAGCAAGTACGCCAACGGCGGCACCACCAAACGCCAGGTGCGCAAACTGTACTTCCGCATGAGCGCCTTCGCCGACCAGCTGCGCGCCTACCACCGCGAAGTGACGATGCCGGCCCATCTGGCGGCGCTGTGCCACCGCATGCTCGAGGCCGGCCTGCCGGACATCTGCGTCTCGCATTTCTCCGACTGGGGTATTCCGGTGCCGGTGGCCGGCTACGATGACCAGCGCATCTATGTGTGGTTCGAAATGGCGGCCGGCTATCTGGCCGCTGCCCAGGAAACGGCGGAAAAGGCCGGGCTGTGCGCCCATGCGCAGGACGGCTGGAAGCAGTTCTTCGCGCACGAACACACCAAGGTCGTGCACTTCTTCGGCTTCGACAACGGCTACTTCCACGCCGTGCTGTTCCCGGCCGTGTACATGGCGCTCGACTGGGGAATCACGCCGCCGGCGGCGTTCGTCGTCAACGAACTGCTCAATCTGGAAGGGCTGAAGTTCTCCACCAGCCGCGGCCACCTGATCTGGGGGCGCGACCTGCTCGACCAGGTGCCGTCGGACTACGTCCGCTACTACCTGTCGTACGTGCGTCCGGAAACCAGCAAGACCAACTTCACCCTCACCGAATTCATGGACGTGGTCAACGAGCAGCTGGTGGGGACGTGGCAGAACTGGCTGGGTAATCTGGTCGACAAAACCTGCAGCGCGTTCGGCGCCAAGATACCGGCACCGGGCGCGTGGGCGCAGGAGCACCGGGCGTATTTCGAACTGGTCGACGGCATGCTCAAACAGGCCAGGACGGCCTATCAGGCAGAGAGCTTTTCGCCGCAGCGCATCTGCCACCTGGCCAGCGAACTGGTGCGCGAAGCCAAACGCTTCTCGGCCTCCCAGACCCACTACGCCGGCAGCGCCGCCACCTACGACCTGCTGCGCACCGGCATCGCGCTCGAACTGCTGGCGGCAAAGACCCTGGCGGTGATCATCCAGCCGATCATGCCGGCATTTTCCGACAGCCTGTGGCAGATGCTCGAAGGCCAGGCAAGCATGCAATGGCCCGCCACGCCCACCTTCGTCGGCGACGGCCGCGTGCTGCAGGCGCCGGCGCAGCCGTTCTTTTCCAGCGTGCCGGAGACAGTGCTTGAACTCTGGAAGTAAGCCGATTGTGGTGGGGGTCGCCGGCCCCCTGTCCGGCCCGCGCGTGGCCCACGCTCCACTGCTGCTGCGCGCCACCCGGCACCTGCGCGCGCACGGCCTCGCCTGTCAGATGGAGGATGACGGCGCCGCGCCGGACCAGGCAGTCGCGGTCGCGCGGCGTTTCATCGCACGCGGGGTGGATGCCGTGGTGGGCCACTTCAACAGCGCGTGTGCCGAGGCGGTGCTGCCCTTGTACCGCCAGCACGGCATCACGCTGTTGCTGCCGGCCTCGTCGCAGACCGGCCTGGCGGCCGGCGGCGGAGCTTACCGTCTCTGTTCCACGGATCTGGCCCAGGCCAGCCTGATGGCAGCCAGAATAGGTCAGTTGGGCCTGTCGCATGCGGCCGTCGACATCGCCATCGACGACAGTCCCTACGCCCAGCGCGTGCTGGGCAGCGGCGCACTGGCGGAGATGGCCGGGATGGCTGGCGTGGTTGGGCTGCGTTCGCCCCCGGCGCGATCCGTCGGGCTGCGCCTGGTGCTGGCCACTTGCGCCAATGCCCTGGCAGCCAACCGCGCACTGGTCGACAGCGACTGGAATGGCGCCGTCATCTATGCCGACGATGCCCATGTCGAGGAGTTTTTCGAGCGGGCAGGCACGCGCACAGGACTGTGCCAGCAGGTCGTGGGCTCGCATCTGGATTACGGCACGCTGGTCGAACAAGCCTGCGCCCTGATCGCACGCTGGCGCGACCAGGCCGCTGGCTGTACGCTGAGCCAGTGGCTGTCCGCGTCCGGGCTGTTTTCCCATCAGGGGGACGCGCTCGACGCGCACTGGATGTTATGCGAGCTGAAGTAAGCTGCGGCCTTTGCCTGCGCCATCATCCAGGGGACATCGTATGGCACAGCGGCTATATCAACCCCACTTCATTTCTCCTTTTGCGACCTTGGCGCTGATCTGCAGCGACTGGCGCCGGCCGGCATCCGGAAAGCGGCTGATCATTGCGGCGATAAGGGCGGCGCTATCGGCCGCCTTGGCAAGCTCTTGTTCGAACGCCACAAGATAGTCGCGCGTATAGCGAATCGCCGACGCGTCGAGCGCGGCACCGGGCGCCATGTGGCCGGGAACCACGATGGCGGGCTTGCGCGCCGCCATGGCGTTGAGGTTTTTTACCCATGCCACACGCGCCGCCGCGCTTTGTGCGTCGGCAGTCCACACATGAAGGCCGGAGGCCACCAGCACGCCGCCGAAAATGGCGTTGAGCGATGGCACCCAGAGATAGCGGCGATTGGCGAAATCATCGGCATCGGCGATCTCGACAGGGATACCGTCCACGGTGAGCGTGCTGCCGTCGAAAGCCTTGGGCATGACGATATCCGTGAGCGCCTGCGGCCCATTGGCCAGCAGTTGAGGCCCCCAGACTTCCAGTTTCTTTTCCACGTTGGCCTTGATGGCCGCGATCGTGGCCGATGCGGCGATCACGCTTGCGTCGGGAAACGCCGCCTTGAGCGGCGCGAGGCCGAAGTAATAGTCGGGATCGCTCTGGCTGATGTAGATCGTGGTCAGCCGTTTGCCGCTTGCCTTGATGGCCTCGCAGAGCGCCTTGCCATCGGAGTACCGGAAGCCCGTATCGATCAGGATGGCTTCGCGGGGGCCCGACAGGAGTACCGGAGCGCGAAAAAATCCCTGTTCATCGGTTTGAAAGTGCTTCCAGGTCAACCCGGTACGCTCAGCGGTCGCGCTGTTCACACCCACGAAAGCCGTCGCGATGCCTGCGGCGACGGTCTTGATGACTTCCCTGCGTGTTGTCATGCCTTTGATCCTCTTACATTGGTCGGACCAGTATCTTAGCTGCTGTCGATTGACGCGAAAATACATCCATGCTAAACAGAATGTATGCCAAAAACAAACAATCAAAGCGATCAAGCTCCGGGAGGCCTGGGCAACCTCAGACGCATGGCCTACTTCGCCGCGGTGGTGGAAGCCGGCTCTTTCACGGCCGCGGCCGAGCGCCTGGGCATTACCAAGGCCGTCGTCAGCCAACAAGTGGCCCGGCTCGAGCGCGAGTACCAAACCTCGCTCCTGGCACGCACCACCCGCAGGGTGCGGCCAACGGAAGCAGGACAAGCGTTTTACCTGCGCTGCGCGCAGATTCTGCGCGCAGCCGAACATGCCTTCGACGACCTGGCCAACACATCGACCGAGCCCTGCGGCGTGCTGCGGCTCACCGCGCCGACCGACTACGGTGTCGGCGTCGTGGTGCCGGCCATCGCTGCGTTCACGCAACGCTATCCGAAGTGCACCGTGCATGCCCACTTGAGCGACCTGACTCTGGACCTGATGAGCGGTGATATCGAACTGGCCATCCGTGTGGGCTGGCTGGCCGATACCAGCCTGCAGGCACGAAAAATAGGCAGCTTCCGGCAGATGCTTGTGGCCCCGGCGGGCATGGCGGCGCAGGTGGCCGGACTCACCGTTCCACATGACATCGCGACGCTACCGTTCGTTGCCAATACCGCCCTTCGCGAGCATCTGCGCTGGACCTTTGCACACAACGGGATCGAGGGCCAGACCGTCAGCGTGCAGGCATCCATTTTTCTCGATTCGACGATGGCAGTGCGCGAAGCGGTGTGCCATGGCGCCGGGCTCTCCGTGCTTCCGGACTATGCGGTGGTGGACGACCTTGCCGCCGGACGCCTGCTGCACGTGCTGCCGGAATGGACCCTTCCGTCCGGGGGCATTCATGCGGTATTTCCAGCAGCGCGCTTTCGTCCCGCGAAGGTGCGGGCGTTCGTGGATCTGTTAGCGGAGCACGAGCTGCGCCGTCGATGAATGACGTTGGTAGTTTGACGCCGTCGCGTGGGCAAATAACCGACTGCCGGTAAAGCGGCAAGTGACCAAAGCCCGCAGCCGGCGCTAGCCGCTCTCAGCGCGCCGGGAAGCGAGAACGGCGCAACCGAGAACGCGCCAGTGGCCGCATTCCAGCCGTCCCTCAGGGCAAAGCAATGGCGCTGAACACCAACGTTCAGCCGCCGGCCACGGAAGAAAACCTGCGGCGACTGCCCCGGTAAACAGCTAGGCGGACGTGCGGCGCGCTTAAGGTTTCACTGCTGTGCAGCACGTACGATGACCCTTAAGCGTTCACGGAATCGGCGACCTTGCACTCAGCGTTCCCGGACGAGTATCGCCGGGTTGGCGGAAGGTTGGGACTGGCACCTTGCTTCCTTTTTCGGATTGGACACCCATTCTGCTGACCGCAGCCGCTGCGTCGCAATTCCGAAAACCAGCGATTCGAAAAACAAGAATGGGCAGCCTCGCCTGCCGAAAGAAAAATGACTCCGCGTATTGGTAATTATGGAAATTGCGGTGCACACGAGGAGCGCGCAGAATCCAGCTCATCCTCTGGAGATCATTCTTGCGCATTACACCATCCCAGGCGCGCTCTTGCTGGCACTGCCCTTGGCCGCTGCCCCGGCGACACAACGCTGGTGGACCGTTTGCAGCCCCTGTCAGGCGCGCTTGGACAGCCGCGCATGATGGTGCCCGTGTTCCAAATGGACTGAACCGGCGCCACGCGGCTTGGACCTTGCCGAACCAACACTAATTCTTTTATCCCATGAAAACAAAATTTAGCCTCATTTTCGCCTTTGTTGTATTGCCTGTTCAGGGCGTGGCTTTGGCACAAGCCCAGAACCCGATTATTTTTGCTGATGTGCCTGATATGTCCATGATCAGGGTTGGCAAGAATTACTATATGAGCAGCACGACCATGCACATGAATCCGGGTCTGCCCATCATGAAATCGACTGACCTTGTCAATTGGAAGATAATTAATTATGCCTATGACAAGTTGGCCGATATGCCGGAGCTGAATTTAACGGACGGGAAAAACACCTACAGCAAGGGAACCTGGGCCAGCAGTCTGCGCTTCCATGACGGCATGTATTATGTCACCACGTTTGCCCAAACCACGGGTGAAACGTATATATTCAGGACCAAGGATATCGAAAAAGGCCACTGGAAACGGGTCTTCTTCAAGCCGGCCTATCATGACCATTCCCTGGTGTTTGATGATGGCAAGGCCTATTTGATTCACGATGCGGACAGGTTAAAAATTGTTCAATTAAAGAACGATCTGACGGGTGTGAAGCCAGACGTGCCCGAGAAGGTGTTCATCGAGAATGCTCATGCCCCTGCCGGAAAAGAGATGGGCCTGGGTGCTGAGGGATCCCAATTATTCAAAGTTAACGGAAAATATTATTTATTTAATATTTGCGCGCCGCGCGGCGGAATGCGGACTGTAGTGATACACAGGGCCGATAGTCTCAACGGGCCGTGGGAAGGACGGGTGGCCTTGCAGGATCGAGGAATTGCCCAAGGCGGATTGATCGACACTCCCGACGGGCGTTGGTTCGCTTATCTCTTCCGCGATTATGGGTCGGTTGGCCGCATTCCTTACCTGGTGCCGGTCAAGTGGGAAGACGGCTGGCCCGTGTTGGGAGAAAACGGCAAGGCGCCGGACAAGCTGGACCTGCCGGCCAGTACCGGGCTGATTCCGGGCTTGGTTGCCTCCGACGAATTCAATCGCACGAAGGGACAGGCCGCATTGCCGCTGGTTTGGCAATGGAATCACAACCCGGATGACAAACTCTGGTCGGTCAAGGAACGAAAGGGATATCTCCGCCTGAAAACGGACCGGATCGACACCTCATTTGTACAGGCCCGAAATACGCTGACCCAGCGCACGATCGGCCCTGCCAGCACCGGTTCCACCATGCTGGATACTTCCCACATGAAGGAAGGCGATTTCGCGGGATTAAGCGCCTTCCAAAAGAATTTCGGGCAGGTGGGCGTCAAGGTCGAACATGGACAAAAATGGGTCGTGATGGTCAATGCCGGCTCGGACAACCCGGTCGAAGTGCAGCAGGTCCCTTTGGCACAAAACCAGGTCTATTTGAAAATAGATTGTGATTTCACCGATAAAAAAGACGTAGCCACTTTTGCCTACAGCCTGGATGGAAAAGCGTGGAATGCCATTGGCGACACATTGAAGATGACCTACGCCATCCCGCACTTTATGGGCTATCGCTTTGGCTTGTTCAACTATGCAACCAAAAATCCCGGCGGCTACGCCGATTTTGATTGGTTCAGAATTAGCTACAACGATAAATGATGGCCCTCTTGCACGGCTCCATGTTCATGACAAGCTAAGCGCCGGGATCGGCAACGTGGCGGGGCGCAAGCCGATGCCCGCGCCTGCGCTGCGATGACGGCACTTTCAAAGGAAAAATACCATGCCCATTGCCTACAAACGCATCGTGATCGTGGGCGGCGGCACCGCTACCGGCCTGCAAGGTGGAACTGGTCGAATCGCAAGAGATCGGCATTGTCGGCGTCGGCGAAGCCACCTTTCCCATGATCCGCGACTTTCACAAGTCGATGGGCATTGACGAGGCCGAGTTCCTGCGCGCCACGAATGCCACGTTCAAGCTGGGGATCGAGTTTCGCCACTCGCGCCGGCTGGGCCTGGCCGCCGGACGGGCTTGAATCGCCGCGCCTGCTCCCCATCCCGGGCCGGCACAAGATATAGGCAACGCGCGCCGGTTTTTGATCGTTTTAGACGGGTCGCTTTCCCGCCACCCAACTTAACAAGGGTGGCCGCAGCCGCCCTTGTCCAACCGCGATCAGGCGATCTTAGTTGGAGTACAGCATGCCACGCCCCGCGCCATTGACGTAGATCCGGCCGTAGGTGTTCCAGTCGCCCGCCATCACGCCGATGCCGCCGAACTGGTGGGCATCGTCGTTAAAGCGGGTCCAGGTGCTGCCTGCATTGTCGGAAGCCCACACGCCCCACTGGCCGTTGATCGTGCCCACCACGTAGACAGCGGCCGAGTACGGCGCGCCAGCGGCTGCCTTGCCCAGGGCCACGTAGCTGGCACCCTGCACGTCGGGATACTCCGTGTCGGGATTCCTGCCGCCCCAGATCGACGCGAAGTTGTTTAGCTTGGTCCAAGTGGCACCCGAGTCGACCGAGTGGTACACGGTGTTGCCGTCAGCCAGCCAGATGTCGCCCTCGACGTTCGGATTGACGGCCATCGAGGTGGCTTTCCACCCATTGGCGCGCAGCCCCGCCGCCACCGAGCCCTGGCTCAGCGTGAAGGTATGGCCGCCATCGGTCGAGACATAGACCCTGCCTGGCGTTCCCGACCAAAATACACCGCCCGAATCGTAGGCATAGACCTTGTTCGGGTTCTTGCGGTCGGCCGCGAGCCGGTAGGCGCGCTGCCAGGCTTGCGGCGCCAGCGCGGGGAGATTCGTCGCCGTCCAGCTGGCGCCGTTGTCGGTGGTGTAGGACGGCACCGTATCGGTCGGCCCCCAGATCGCCTTGTTGCGTGCGGTGACAGCGATGCTGGCCACTTCGCCATAAGGGGTCGCGCCGCCGGCAGGCAGGGTGGCGAAGTTCGCCCACGTGTTGCCGCCGTCGCCAGACCAGAATCCGAAGCCGATCTTTTGCTGGTTCAAGGTGCCGACACCGGCGATGTATTGCGGATCGGACCAGCTCATGTCGGCCGAATTGCCAACGGACCAGTCGGTGGTCGGGCCTTTGGCCGGCTTCGTCGCGAGGTCGGTCTGGACCCAGGTGCCGATGTCGCCCGCGCTGTTGATGAGCTTGTACGTCGCGCCGGCAGGCGGGGTGGCGACCGCCAGTGTGGCAGTCTCCTCGAGGTTGGCCACCTTCTTGGTCCAGCTCGGTGTCGCCGACGAGGCGTTCAGCGTCTCGAAGGCGCCGCCGCCGGCCACGTGCAAGATGTGGTCGCGGTTGTTCGGATCGATCTCGATGTCATCATTCCACCCCCAGTACGCTTCGCCGGCCGGCGTATGGGGCATCGCGGCCTCGATTTCACGCCAGGTGCCGCCTGCATTGTCGGACAACTGGACGATCTTCTTGTCGGCGGTATCGCCCCAGGTATTGGTCACGGCCAGTGCGATGCGCGTGGTCGAGCCGGTGCCAAAGACGGACACGCCGCCGTAGCCGCCCGTGGTGGTGCTGCTCAGCAGGGTCCAGACACCGCCCAGACCACTGAACTTGTAGAGGTAGCCGGGGCCGTCGCCTCCCGGGCCCGAGGTCTTGTTGAACACCACGTAGTACATGCCATCGGCGGCGCGCGCGTAGTGCGGGATGTAGTACCCGGCGACCGCCGCCGGCACCGCCACCGGCGTCCATGAAAAGCCGCCGTTGCTGGAGCGGTAGAAGGTCGAGGTCAGGCCCGCCGCGTTGGCGTAGTCGGGTGCGACCGCAGCCCACATGTTCCAGGTCGTCTGGCCGCCGCCCACGTTCCCATTGTCGAAGATGATTTGCTCGACGCCGACCGTAATGTCGCTCGACGTGTAGGAAGACAAGCCCGTAACTTGGGTCCAGGTTTGGCCCGAGTTCGAGCTCTTCCACAGGCCGGCCATGCGCGAACCGTAGAACATGGTGGACGGATTGGTCGGATCGAGCCTGAGGCGCTCGCCGGTCGCCCGGCCGATATGGTTGCCGTGCACGACGAATGGCAGGGCGACCCAGGTCCAGCTGGCGCCCCGGTTGGTGGAAGTATACAGCCGACCGTTGCCGCCACCGCCCCCGACCATGTAGACGAGCTGGTCGTTGGTGGGATCGAGGGCGATGCTTTCGATGGCGAGGAAGGCGGCCTCGGCTGGGCCGAAACCCAGGCCATCGGTGATGGGCACCCATTGCGACGTGGTCTGGTTCCAGCGGTAGGCGCCGCCAACGTCGGTCCGGGCGTACAAGAGGTTCGGGGTCGTCGGATGATAGATCAGGCCGCTGACGTAGCCGCCGCCGCCCCACTTCACGCCGGTCCAGCTGGTGGCCTGGACGGCCAAGCGGCTGGCGCTATCCATGCCCGTGACAGCCAGGTTGACCGTGCCAGGTTTGCTGTCGGAGACGCCGCCGCAAGCTGCCATGAGCACTGCGGCGCCGATGGTAAGTAAGGCGAGTCTGTTACTGAGTGCTCTCATACTTGTTTCCTCCAGAAAAAATCTATAAATAGAATGGTTGTGACAATCCGTTTTACGATCGTCGCCGGCGGAATCCTTTGAACCCGCCGCCTTGGCATCTGTGTGCGCTCGGCCATTATTGGCGCACGCTCGCGCTATTTTCAATTGCCCATCTGACCAACACGCTTAGCATTTTTTCAGCGGGTTCGAGCGGTGCCCATTTACATCGTTGCAGCTGACCGGCGCTGCGCGGCGATTGCATTTCCAGACGGCTTTGTTGCACAAATCTGGCTCTGCGGCGGCCACGCCGGGACGCGGATAAACTGACGGCATGAGTACCTCTGCAAAGCCAAAGTACCGATCAACCAGATCGCCGCTGACGCGACCAACGCGAGCGTTAGGGAACCGCTGATTTATTCATGTTTTCAGGTCTTGCGCCAATCGGCGATCAGCAGCGGCAGCAACGTCTCATATTCTTTTGCGGCATCGGTGTTGGACTCGCCCTGGATCATTCTTCATAAATGTGCCAGATGTTCCGAGCGCAGGGCGACCATGCGGAAGGCGGCAAACACGACTGGAAATTTTCTTCATTTGCTCTGGACCCGGTAAGGGATCGAGGTCACCATGACCACGTTTCAGGGCGGTGGCGAGCGCGGTGGCCGTCATCCATCCGGCCGTGCCGCCGCCGACCACCACGATGCGCTTGACTGGCAGCGTCAAGCTGCCCCGCCGAGCCGGGAAAGGGTGTGGGCGTGCTCGGGCATCGCCTTGACCGTCTGCGCAATCATCTCGCGCCGGCTGGCGAAATGCCCCAGCAGTTGCTCGAACTGCATGGTGTCGATCAGCGGGTCGTTCTGCTTGGGCACCACGCCCAGTCCCATCAGCAGCGAGACGATGGACGGCACGGTGAAGCCCTGCGGATCGTAGACGACGACGCGCCCGGTTTCGCGGAACAGCTCGATCTGGTGCCGCAGCGAGTCCGGAATCGGCATGTTGGCGCAGTAGCGCCAGAAGTCCGAATCGGTCCGCTCGGTGACCTTGTAGTGCAAGACGATGAAGTCGCGCACGAACTCGTAGCGTTGCGCGATCAGGCGGTTGAACTCGTCGGCCAGCTCGGGACGGCAGTCGCGATCGGGAAAATACTGGAGCAGCCAGCCGACCGCCAGTTCGATGAAGTTGATGCTGGTCGATTCGAGCGGCTCGAGAAAGCCGCTCGACAAACCGATGGCAACGCAGTTCTTGACCCAGCACTTGCGGCGCCGGCCGGTGCTAAAGCGCAGCCGGCGCGGCGCGTCGAGCGCGGCACCGTCCAGGCCGTCCAGCAGCACGCGGCCGGCTTCCTCGTCGGTGGTGAAGGCGTCGCAGTACACATGGCCGTTGCCGGTGCGGTGCTGCAGCGGGATGCGCCAGGTCCAGCCGGCGCTCTGGGCGGTCGAAATCGTGTAGGGCGTGAGCTGCTCGGCCTTGGCACACGGCACGGCCTGCGCGCTGTTACAGGGCAGCATGGCGCTCCAGTCGTCGTAGCCGGCCTTGAACACGCCTTCGATCAACAGGCCGCGAAAGCCGGAACAATCGACAAACAGGTCGCCTTCGACGCGGCGCCCGTCGCGCAGCTTGAGGGCGGTGATGAAGCCGGTCTCGGGATGCTGGTCGACGCCCTCGATCATCCCTTCGATCCGCGCCACGCCGCGGCGCATGGCATGGTCGCGCAAATAGGCGGCATACAGGCCGGCGTCGAAGTGGTAGGCGTAGCTATAGGCGTCGGTGATGGAGGGCAGCTCGCCGTGCGGCGGCGCGAAGCGGTTGTTGCGCGCCATGACTGTGGCCATCGACCATTGCTCGTACGAGGGCATGTCCTTGAAGGCGCGCGACAGGCGCAGCCAGTACATATAGGCCGGACGGTTGTCGATCGGGGGACCGAAATCGCCGAAGCCGTGGAAGAAGCGGTTGCCGGCATGGCCCCAATCCTTGAACTCGATGCCGAGCTTGAAGGTCGCCTGGGTCTTGCTGACGAAATCGGCTTCGTCCAGGCCCAGCGCGCGATTGAAGTGGCGGATGGTCGGCAGGGTCGCTTCGCCCACGCCGACGGTGCCGATCTCGGGCGACTCGACCAGCACGATCTCGCAGCTTGCGCCCAGCTTGAGCGCCAGCGGCGCGGCCGTCATCCAGCCGGCGGTCCCGCCGCCGACGATGACGACTTTTCGGATTGCTTGATCGGACATGGTGTCACCTTCTGATGCTATGCCTTGGCGTCGCCGGCAAGGACCTGCAAGTGTGCGCATGCTGGGCACACACGAAAAAAGCCAGTCCGAACCGGGCTGGCTTGTCGACGGAGAGGCTGGGGGCGGCCCCGCGGGCGGGACCGCTCCCGGCCTTGGCCTTTGCCCTTTAGTACGTGTAGCGCAGCGCCAGGCGATAGCTGCGGCCAGGCTCGAACCAGGCGCGGGTCATGGCGCCGATATGCTGCTGCTGGGTCTGCCTAACGACGGTATCCAGGAGGTTGCTCGCCGAGAAGCTGGCCTGCACATGCTCGCTGAACTTATAGTCGAACCCGAAGTCCAGCTGTCCGGCCGCTTCCTGCCAGGTCGGCAAACCCCAGGCCACGTCCGTCGGATAGACCGTCTTGCCGCCAACCACAGTCGCCCGGGTCGGATCGGCGCTGGTGGCGCCGCCGTTGGTGTCCATCGTGCCATTGACCGACACGCCCTGCAGGAAACGACTGCGCCAGCTGTAGGCCAGACGCATCGACAGCGGCCCCTTGTCGTACAAGAACATCAGGTTATAGGCGTTCGGCGACAAATACTGCAAGGGCATCTCGGTGAACGGCATGCCGTCGGTGTCGCAGCCGAACAAGCTCAAGGAAGCGTTGTTGAACGAATTGGCGGCCGGGCAGTACTTCAGCGCGAACGGTTGGTGCAACTCCTGCTTGCTCTTGAGGTAGGTGTAGTTCGCAGAGATGCCGAAGCCCTTGGCCCACTCCGGCAGCTTGCCCTCCAACCCTGGCACGTGGTTGAAGTAGGTCTGGCCAGCGAGCTCCAGCCCGGCCACCCGACCGTCCGCTGCATTGACCGGCGCGTTGATCAAGAAGCTTTGCGCGTTGCCGGCCAAGTCATTGTAGTCAGCGACGTAGGCCGAGCGCAAGATGACGTCTTTCACTTTCTTGTAGAAGAAAGCGGCCGTCAGCGAGCTGCCGTTGCCCGGATACCACTCAAGCGTCGCGTCAAAGCTGTTGGCCCTGGTCGGGTTCAGCATGACGTTACCCTTGTTGGTACCGAAGTAGTTGATGTGGTCGATGCCGGTGTTGTCGCTTTTCATGGAGACCGATTGCTGCAGTTCGACGTACTCGGCCAGATCGCCAAAGCTCGGCCGGTACATCGACTTCGCGAACGCGAAGCGCGCTTGCAACTTGTCGGTCAGATCCACCTTCAGGTTAAGACTCGGCAGCACATCGACATAGTTGTGGCTGGAATCGATCTTCTGGTCGATCGTGCCAAACCGCGGCATGGACGGCGGCGTGGTGCTGCTGTAGGTCGGCTTGAACACCGTGTAACCGTGGGCGGTCGTGTTGGTGTGGACCAGGCGCACGCCGACGCTGCCCTCGACCGGGAAGCGCAGATCGTCGAACCCGAAGCGCGTCATCAGATAGGCAGCCTGCGTCGTCTCAGCCTGGAGCCTGGTATTGACCGGGTCGCCGTCGTAGACGAACGCCTTCCAGTCATTGCCTGCCGTCGAGCAGTCGTCGTTTTTATGCCAATACGCGTTGGCGTCCTCGCATTGCAACTTTCTGACCGTAGCCAGGTTCGCGTACGTGTTGGGATAGTCCTTGACCGCAGCCATGGTCGGCTGCACCAGGGTGCCCGGCACTGGAACCTTGCCGTTGAAGAAGTTGTCGTAAGCGAAGGTAGTGACCGGCAGCAGGGCCGCATACCTTGGATCGCTCAAGTAGCCGAAGCTGGCGCGGGGCGCCCAGGTTGGCTCGTCCGTCGCGAGGGGCCCATGCCCCGCTACGGAGGTGGGCCGGACGGCCCATGGCTCGGCGTTGCTGTACCATTCCGTGCCGCTCGCCTTGGTATGGTCGGCCGTACGCCTGGTCGCGCGCACGCCGAAACGCACGTCACGCAGCACCGGATGGTCGAACCTGTAGCGCGCATCGGCCTTCCATGCATACAGGTCGGCGACCGCCTTTTCCTGGCCCGGCTGAACGTTTGAAATATAGTAGTTCTTCGGATCGGCCAGGAATTGTTTCGCCGCGTCGTCGAAGGTGATCTGCCCAGGATTGCCGGTCAGGTCGATATTCATGCTCGGCACGAAGGTGCCCAGGACGATGCCGGCACCAAAGCTCTTGTTCGTTGCGTGGACCCATTGCAGGTCGTTCTGGACCGACCAGCGCTCGTTGATGGTCCACTTGGCATTCCAGGCGATCTCGCGGGTCTGCGACTTCCTGTCGGCAAAGGCCTGGTTGGAACTGAAGCCCAAGCCGCCCGCCGCGAAATTATTTGCGCCCGCGCCGCCGATCGGATACGTGTACTTGGCCGACTGCAGTACGCCGTTGGCGTCGAACACGGGGTCGATGAGCTTAGACTTGTAGGCGTTCTCGACACCCGTGAACAGGGCGTTCTCGCTACCGCTTTCCTTGTAGGCCGAGTGGAAATAGGTGAGCGACGACTCCATGCCCGCTTTCTTCCACTGCAGCGCGCCATAGATGCCGGCGCGGTCGTTCTTGCTGGTGTTGGTGCGCCACGATCCCGATTTGGGCACCCACACGGTTTGTCCGGCGACCACGTCGGTGCGCGGAAAGTAGGCATCGACCTGGATCGAGTCGTTGTGGGTATTGCTCTCGTTGGCGGACAGGTCGAGCAGCGCGCCCCATTGGCCGAAGCTATTGGCCCACCGTTTCGAGACCAGGCCGGAGAGGGCGGGCGAGGATTTCGAACCGAGCGCGTTGTAGTTGACGTAGGTCGCCGCCGAGAATTTATCGCCCTTGTAGTCGAACGGCAGCGCGGTACGCAGGTCGACCTGGCCGCTGACGCCGCCTTCGACCAGTTCGGCCGGCGGATTTTTGTGCACGATCACCGCGGACATCAGCTCCGGCGGCACGTCACCCCAGCTCAATTCGCGTCCCGGCCAG
Organism: uncultured Oxalobacteraceae bacterium; assembly: GCA_946480015.1. The sequence goes on from CAMLIL010000008.1 coordinate 84,968, forward strand.
CCGGCCGAGAACGATTCGCGGCCATTCAGGGTCGACGAACCCCAGGTCAGGCCGCGCACCGAAATGCCGGAACCTTCGACCGAGAAGTGCTCCGGGTCGCCGCGCGATTTGTTGCGGTCCATCGTCACGCCGACGACGCGCTGCAGCACCTCGGTGATCGACTTGTCGGGCAGTTTGCCGGCCTCTTCGGCGACGACGCCGTCGATGACCTCCTCGGCATTCTGCTTGAGCTTGGCGGCCGATTGCATCGCGGCGCGCTGGCCGGTGACGACCACGGTCACGGGCCCCTCGTCCTGGGCGGCCGGCGCCGCGGGTGCCGTTTGCGCCTGCGCGGCGCCGCTGTACAGCGCCGCAAGCTGCGCCGCCGCGAACGCCAGCGCGGTCAGCTGCAAGGGCTTGCGTTTGATCGTTGTTTCTGTTGTTCTCATTGTCTCTATCCTCTTGAAATCGTGTAGTTGCTCTGCCGGCCCACCGCAGCTGGCGGCGGGACTGAAGAATCGTGCGCCATCACTTGAAGGTGATTTTTCCCGTCGTCACGGCGGTCGTGTAGATGTCGGTCCCCGCGTTTGGCACCTTATTGTTGATATCAGGCACGTTGAACTCGATCTTGGAGATCGGGTAGTTCTGCAGCTCGTTCCAGACGTCGAGCGCGGGCAGGCCGCAGCTATTGGAAACCGTGAACGACTTGAGATCGACACTTTGCTCCTGTACGCCCTGCACGGGTGTCGTGAACACGGGTGTCATGAACTTCTCCAGAATCACGTTGCAATTGTTGGCGTAGTGGCCGAGATACAGCCAGACTCTGAGCTTGGTCTTTTGCGCGGCGACCATTTCGGGGTTCATCTGGAGATCGAACTTGATCGCCTTCTGGGCATCGATCCGCGTACCGACATCCGTGTTGGCGCCCTTGACGAGATCGTCCACGCCGGTGGCGGAGAACACCAGACCGTAGTAGCCGCCGAAATCAGGGGCGCTCGACTGTTTGGTCATGGTGAACGTGCGGGTGCTGCCGTCGGCGGCCACGGTGGTTTGGTTGGAATCGGAAGCGTACCATCCGATTTTGCCATTCTCCGCGGTACGCCCGATATCGTTTGGCTTGTAGCCGCTTGCGAACGTCAGCGCGGGCCCTTCCGCGGTGCCGACCGGAATGGTCTTGGTCACCGAAACCGCATTAACGTAATCGCTGCCGGCCTGGGTGGCGGTGACGAGGCACAGCCCATCGGCGAGCGTTTGCAGCGTGGTTCCGGCAACCGAGCACACTGTGGGCGTGCTGGTGGTAAAGGTGATGGGAAACTCGGCTGCAGAACCCTTGCTGGAAGTTGCTGCCACCTGCACCGACGCCCCCACGGGCTGCGCTCCCGGGTTGAGGAAGCCCAAAATAGTCTGAGCATTCTTGGGAATGACGAACAGTTGGCGCTGCGTGGCCGGGGCGTAGCCATTCCCGCCGGCCTGGTTGGCGTTGATCGAGCACTCGCCCGCCTTCGCCAGCGACACCGTGTCGCCGCTGATGGTGCACACGGTCGGCGTGTTCGACACGTAGGTGACGGGCCCGCCGGAACTGGCTGTCGCTGCCAGCTTGATGGTCGCGACGTCGGGCGGGATCGCCACGCTCGCGCCGCCCGGGAATGGGAAGGAAATGGACTGCGCCAGGCCGGCGTCGGCCCCGCCGCCGCCGCCTCCACCGCAGCCGGCCAGCAGGGTGGCGCAGGCCAGTCCGACGGACGTCAGCTGGAATCTCATGGTATGTCTCCTCATTGGAATGTTCCTTTCTATTGCGTTTGCTTGAATTGCTCGGCACCGGCTGCGCCGATGACAAGGAAAGATGGGTCCCTGCCCCTGCGCGACGCGTTCGGGCATGGACGATGGTCCTGGTCAAGGAGCTATGGACTGGCGTGGCCTCGCTGTGGTGATGTAAACGTTTTCAAAAACACAGGACAGGCAGCGCGCCAGGATGGGCAACACCCGCGCTGCGCGGGACGGCGGCGCCGGACGGCCTGCGGCATGCAGGCCGGATCGGGCCGGCCTGGCCTGGCTGTGCGCGGGGCGGACGATGGAAAGGTGTGCGGGCAGCTTGCTGCCGCATTCAATGCGCTTGATGTGCACTACTGGTCTCCCTGCTTTTATTGTCGATAACGGTCAACCAGCTGCTTCGATGGCGCTGTACTGACACGCTGCTGTTCTTCATTTACCCAGAACAATGGGCTGGTGATTCTGGCTTGCATTGCCGCCCCGAGCCGCCCTGTCGTGCGCATCCGCGCAACAGGACGGCCGCGCGACGGGCTATTTTTTCAGCGGCTCGAGGATCACTGCGGCGCCTCCCGCGGACGCTAGGTGCAGTTCAAAGGGCGAAGGCGGGAGCGCCATCGAGATCGAGCCCCAGCGGCGAGGCGGCGATCACGCTCTCGCCCCGGCGCGCCACCGAGAACCGGCTCGCATCGCGTTCGATCGTGATGGACGAGCGGCCATCCGGCGACGTGACGACCAGCGCTGCGGGCGCGGCCGCCATGGCCGCCGGAGCGGCAGCGCCATACTGCGTGACCGCAGCGGCGGCCACAATCATTGGGGAAAATAGCTTCAAAAAAACACTCCTGATTCAACTTAACTCGGGAAAACAGCGGCAGCTGCTACGCTGGCGACATCTGTTCACGCTCGCTAAGTACGCGCTCGCGGTAGGCGCGCGGCGTGCAGCCAAGTTCGCGCTTGAACACCCGGTGCATGTACTGGATGGAGGTCAGGCCGCTGCCCAGCGCCACGTCGGCGATGCTGCAATCCCCGCTTTCCAGGCCGGCCTTGGCGGCATTGAGCTTGAAGCTGAGGATCACGTCGTGCACGCTGCACCCGAGCTCCTGGCGGAAGTCGGCGTCGAGCGACGAGCGCGACACGCCCACGTGCTTGGCCACCTGTTCGGTCTTGATGCCCTGGCAGGCATACTGGCGGATGAAGTGGCGCGCCCGCATCACGTTCGGATGCTTGATCAGCTGGAACTGGCTGGACGCCTGCACGTTGATGCCGGCCGGTGGCACCACGATCGGCGCCTTGGGCGGGCGCACCCCGTGCAGCATCTGCTCGACCAGGTGGGCGGCCGTGCGCCCCATCTCCTGCGCGCCCTGGATCACGGAGCTGAGCGGTATGCGGGTGAGACGGCGCACCAGCGGGTCATTGTCGATGCCGATGATCGCCACCTGTTCCGGCACTTCGATGCCGGCGATGATGCAGGCCTGCGACAGCTGGCGTGCGCGCGCGTCCGAGACGGCGATGATGCCGACCGGTTTGGGCAGGCTGCGCAGCCAGTCGATCTGCCCCTGGACCGCCTCGTCCCACGAATCGACGCTGGTTTCGCAGCCGCGGAAGATCTCCGCTTCCAAGCCGTCGCCCTGCATCAGGCTGCGGAAGGTGTTCTCGCGCTCCTGCGCCCAGCGCTTATCCTCGGTGGCGGGAACGCTGAACATGGCGAAATTCTGCAGGCCGACATCGATCAGGTGCTGGCGGGCCAGTTCGACCAGCTTGGCGTTGTCGGTCGCCACGTAGGGCACCCCGGCCGGATAATTGGCCGGATCGGCATAGGAACCGCCCACTGCCACCACCGGTACGCGGCAGCGCGACAACGCGTCTGCCACGGCCGGATCGTCGAAGTTGGCGATGATGCCGTCGCCCTGCCAGTGCTCGACGCCTGGCAGGCGCACTCGGAAATCTTCTTCCAGGAAGATATCCCAGGCCGCGCGCGTACTGCCAAAATAGGCAGCGATGCCGGCAATGACGTCGTGATCGAATATCTTGTTCGCGTTAAATAGCAGCGCGATCCGGTGTACTTTCGTCGTCTTCATTTTGCTGATAGCCTGAAAAGCATTTCTGAAACTTCCGCTTTGCATGTCGCTTCGCTCACCATGTCCGGATCGCGGCACGACTTGCCCCCGCACGCGTGCACCCGTGCCGGGCGTCTCCAAAAAAATGGGGCAGCCAAAGCTGCCCCATGAAAAACCACCGCGGAGAATCCGCTGTGGAGGAGAGCAAAACTGTGAAGGCCAGGATTGACGCGAGCTTTAGCGCGCAGACCTGCGCCGCGCCGCCGCCAGCGCCAGCGCGCCCATTCCCAGGATCAGCGGGGTGGCCGGCTCGGGCACATCGGCGCTGCCGCCGGCGCTGGTGGTGAAGTCATCCATCACGTACCAGCCGCTGTCGCGCGTGATGCTCAGCCATGACACGTTGCTGAACGCCGCGCCCACCCAGCTGTAGCTATCCCCGATGGCGACGTTGCCGGTGCTGCCGATGAGCTGGTTGAGGGAGTCGTAGGCGCTGATGTTGATCCAGCTGGCGACGTCGGCGCCGCCTTCCGGGGTGGCGAACCAGGCACCGGCGAAATTGAAGCCGGTGCTGCTGCTGACGGTGGCGGGATCGTTACCGTAACCGTTGAGGGCGTAGTTGTTGCCGGTGTGGGCTGCATTGGCGTAACCGTCGACGGTGGTGTCGCTGGCGAGCCAGTCGGCGCTCCAGGTCAGGCCCGAATACGGGCTGATGTCGTTCAGGCTGATGTAGTCGCCGGCGGGGGCCAATTCGTCGAAGGTGGTCATGCCGGCTTGGGCGGCGCCTGCCAGCAGCACGGTGGCGCTGGCGATCAGTGCAAACAGAGTTTTTTTCATGATGGTTCCTGATGAATTGACAGCGCGCTTACTTGCACACGTCGCCGGTCACGACCGGTGTCGAGACCGGATCCGGCGTGTCCTGGCCGACCACGACCATGCCGACCGTGACGGTCTGGCCCGGATAGATGACCTTGTTCCAGCCGCCGCCGTCGCTGGCCGTGAAGGTCGGCGAACTGCCCGTCACCACACCGTTCCAGGCCCCGTCCACCCGCGAGTTGTCGAGGTACGTCCAGCTCACCGACCAACCGTTGATGATGTCCGTTCCCTTGTTCGTGATGCTCACTTCGGCGACACCGCCGCCCCACCAGTGGTTCTCCGTCATGCGGTAGCTGCACTCAGCCGGCCCCTTGCCTGGCGGCGGCGTGGTCGTCAGCGGTACCGCCAGCACGTCGCCGTCCGGGTCGATCTTGCCGTAGGCGACGCCGCGGCCGTTGGTGCTCATGTAGACCGTGCCGTAGGTGTTCATGTCGCCCACCACCAAATTACTCTGCGCGCCGCCATATTGGTGAGCATCGTCGTTGACACGGACCCAGCTGGCGCCCTGGTCGATCGAGCGCAGCATGCCGCGCGTGCCGGCCACCGTACCCCACATGTACAGGGTCGGATAGCTGGCACCCGGCGCTTCCTTGCCCAGGCCCATGGTCGAGCAGGAGCTGATGCCGGCAACCGGGGTGAAGGTCGCGCCCGAATCGGTCGAATGGTTCAAGCCGTTCCATTCCAGGCAAGCCCACAGGTCGCCCTCGCGGCCGGGGGTGGCGCGCACGAAGGTGTTGCCCCACGGGCCCAGCTGTTTCTGGAGGCTGAACGACGCGCCGCCATCGGTACTGATCATCAGATTGCCGGTAGGACGGTCATAGACATAGAACTTGGCCGGGTTGACCGGGTCGGCCACCGGACGGGCGTTGTTCACGGCAAGGCCGGCCACGGGCGTCCAGTTGGCGCCGAAATCGGTCGACCGGTAGGTGGTGGTCGAATCTTGCGGGCTATGCAGCAGCACGAAGCCGTCGGCCGACAGTGCCACGTTGCCGCGCGTGCCGTTCATGGATGGCGCCTGCACCCAGCTGCTGCCTGTGTTGGTCGAGGTATAGAGCTTACTTCCCACCCGCGCCATCACATTGTTCGCTTGCGCGGCGACGGCCAGGCCGGTGTTGGAACCCATATCCGGCGCATGGCGCGTGCCGTACTGGCCCGCATCGGCCTGAATGAAGCCGTCGAAGTCGCCGATGGCCGACACCAGCGACCCGCCGGGCAGGCTCTCGAGGGAGTACACGCCGGTCTCTTCCATGCCTTTGACATCGAATTTCCAGCCGCTGACGGGCGCGTCGATGTCGCTGGTCCTGAATACGCCGTTCCCCGACACCGCCCACACGCTCTTCGGGTCGAAGGGGTCGAACTCGACCGTGCCCAACCAGTGGATCGAGGTGCTGGCGCCCCACTCGACGCCGTTGCCGTCGACCGTCATGCCGTTGGCGAATACGTCGGTCCAGTTGCGGCCGCCATCCAGGGACGTAAAGACGCGGTCGCCCCAAGTGGCCGGCTGATGCTGCTGGAACGCCCAGGCGCCGAGGGTCGAGGCCACCAGGTGCTTAGGATTGCTCGGATCGACGCTGATGCCGCTGTACGGGGGGGTGATCCCGCCGCTGATCGTGAAGGACGGCGTGATGTTGGTCCAGGCGCCGCCGATGGTGTTGTACTCCCAGATCTGGCCGGTGGTCAAGGGCTCGCTGTCGCTGAAGCCGTGCGGTCCGACGCCATTGGCGTAGGTCATGTACATGCGGCCCTTGGAGGTGATGGCCGCGCGCTGCGGAATGAGGCCCGCCGGTGCGCCCGCGACCGGGGCGAAGGTGGCGCCGCCGTCCTTGCTCAAATACAGGTTCGGTCCCACCGAGCCGTAGCGCGAGACGCCGACATAAATGCGCTTGGTCACGCCCTGGCTGACGCTGGCCGGATCGGGGAGCACGAAGGTGATGCCGTTGTCGTCAGGAGTGCTGGTCACGTTCAGTCCGTTTACCCGGCTCCAGGTCGCGCCCGAATCGACGCTCTTGAACAGGCCGTCGCGGCGCGTACCCACGTACAGCACGTTGCTCGAGGCAGGGTCGACCTGCAGCTTCTCGCCGGTCGAGCGGCCCATGCCGTTGCCGTGCGCCTTGAACTGGGCCGTCACGTCGACCACGTCGAAGTGCTTGCCGTAGTCGCTCGAGCGCAGGATCGCGGTCTTGCCGTTGTTGTAATAGCTGGTGCCGGCCAGCATGTAGACATTGGCGGCGTTTTTCGGATCGATGGCCAGCGCCTCGACACCCATCAGGCCGGTGTTGCTCTCGCTCAGCCAGTCCTGCAGCGCGATCCAGCGGCCGTTCTGGTTGTCGTAGCGGTAGGCGCCGCCCACGTCGGTGCGGGCGAAGACCACGCCGCGCTCGCTCTTGCTGGTCACGATGCCGCTGACAAAGCCGCCGCCGCCCATCGCCACGGTATCCCAATGATAATTTTCAGCGGCGGCGCCAAACGACACCAGCAAACCCGTTGTCAAGCAGGCCACCATTTTTTTCAATTGCATTACCGTCTCCCTGGTTTTATTTATTACTTACTAGTGCCACCAACGGTGGCGCAAAACTTGACAATCAATATCACCGCATAGTTCTTAATATATGACGAGCATTGACTGTTGGATAATTCGTTTAATCGCAGGCGCCTCCAATCAATCTGCGAACACCACCGTTTAAATCGGTTCCAATCCAACCCAACATTCGCCCGATAAATTTTTCAATCACAGGCGATGCGCTTTCCGACAAGAAGCGGCGTGCGCCGGCCGCATGAAGGCACAGGCTCAACAGCTGAACAAGCCGTCTCGTCTGCCTATGCCCGGGGGCGGTAGCGGAACCCGACCCACGCTTGAAGATTAGGTCGTTCCTCATGAGAAACGGTATCGCCGCCTAGCGAATTTCGTTCAAACCGCAGAAATTGCAAGCAAAGTTCACCACGGAGAAAGTCGGCGGTGGCAGCGCGGGGACGGTCGGGCCAAGCGGGCAGGAAGACATGGCGGCCATGCCACGGATCCAGCGTGGCGGGTCGTGAACCGGTCCGCGAGAGGGGCGCTGGAAGGGGGAATGGCGGAGCGGCCCTGCGCCCGGCGCAGGGAGGCGGCGGTTCAGCCGCGGTGTTCAGGATGGGTGGTGAGGACGAGCTGGGTCAGGCAGCCTGGCCGGAACGCGCCGGTTCAGGCCAGGTAAGGGAGATCAGGCGGTTCAGGCGGATGGTCCTGAGGCGGCACTGTCGGCGGGCTGCTCGGGCTGCGGCTGCTGGGCCGCCATCAGCCGGAATGACTTCGGCGTGCAGCCAAATTCTTCCTTGAACAGCTTATTAAAATAAGGAACATTTGAATAGCCAACCAAATACGCGATTTCCGACACGGCGGCGCTGCTGTTTTCGGTCAGCAGCCTGGATGCCTCCGTCAGCCGCAGCTTGTTCAGGTAACTGGTGAAGGTCATGCCAAGTTCGGATTTCAGCACTTCATTGATTTTATAGCGGGTCGCGCCGGTACCTTCCGCCACGGCTTCCAGGTCCAGCTTGGGATCGGTATAAGCGCTGGCGATGTACCGCAGGACCGATGCCTTTTCCTTGTCCTTGTAGGGTTCCAGGGTTAGCTGGCGATAGGCCACCAAGGGCAAATTGGTTTTCATTTTTGAATCCACGCTGGCCAGCAGCGCGCGCGAATGGGCCAGGAAAAACCAGACACCAAATGCCACCCAGCCCCCCAGGACAATGATCGCCAGCGCGGCCAGATAGCGGTAATCGCGGCCGTGCAATGTCAGTTCGCTGATTTCAATATGCGCATCGACATTGTGTGGCGTGACAGTGCTGGTGGCAAACATGATTTTCGCAACCTTGTCCAGCTTATAACCCTGGCGCGCCACGTCCAGCTTCATCACAGAAAACCACCATTCGGGAATCAGCATCCGGGCCAGGTCGAGCGTCACCGGCATGCCCTGTTCATTGCATGAAAAATATGTCCTGGGTGGACGGTAAGTCTCGAATCTGCCCAGCTTGGAGACCTTATCGTCGAAGGTGGACACCTCGAACGTCATGGAAGTGGCCGGTGCACACTTGGCCACGAAGGTAATGGTACCGAACGTCGACCAATCCGCGTGGATCTGCCGTCCTTTGCCGTCCTTGAGGGTCAGGTCGGCGGCGGCAATGGGATACGCGGCCACATCCTTGAGCTTGACGTCGAAGCTCAGCCGGTCGCCGGCAGTATCGTGCAAGCGCACTGACGACCCGCCGCCAGATGACATATCGGAAAACGTTCCGAACTGCCAGCCGGCGCTACCTTTTTGCGCCGGCAGCAGCGTCTGTGTGGGATAGGTCCGGACAACAAAAAAAACCGCCAGCAGCGCGTCCACGAGGAGCAGGACAATCAGCGCCAGCAGCGCCTTCTTATAGAACTCTTGCATATAGATAGGGTCTTGTACTGTCTCGGCGCCGCACGTGTTGACGGCTACGGCCCAGGCATCTTAACAGGCGCCATATGTACTGTCCCAGCTATTTTTGCGGCTGAGGAAATGGCATGGCCGCCGTGGCTCG
>CAMLIL010000009.1 GCA_946480015.1 uncultured Oxalobacteraceae bacterium
TGACGGCGAAGCGGGTGCGGTTGTGCGGATCGTCCTGGATGTGGCCCTTGACCACACCCAGCTTGTACTGTTCGCCGGCCATTTCACTGGCAATCGCCGCCACGGTGGCGTCGCGGCTGGCCATCACGGCCGCTTCGGCGTTCGACGCCACGGCGCGCCGCTCGATGTCCGGGTAGTGCTGGTTCAGCCAGCCCTGGCACTGCGCCAGCGCCTGCGAATGGGCGCACACGACCTGCACGCCGTCCATGTTGCCGGTCTTGGTCATCAGGCTGTGGTGCACCGGGATCGAGATCTCGCCGCTGATGATGGTGGTGGTGCCGAGCAGAAGGTCGAGGGTGCGGTTGATCGCGCCTTCCGACGAATTTTCGACCGGGACCACGCCGAAATCGGCGGTGCCGGCTTCGGTGGCGCGGAACACTTCATCGATCGACACGCAGGGCAGCGTTTCGACCGCGCTGCCGAACTGCTGGTACACCGCCTGTTCGCTGAACGTGCCCGAGGGGCCGAGGTAAGCCACCGTGACGCGCTTTTCCAGGGAGCGGCAGGACGACATGATCTCGCGGAAGATGGTCTGCACTTCGCGGTCCTTGAGAGGACCCGGATTGCGCTCGGCCACGCCGCGCAGCACCTGCGCTTCGCGCTCGGGCCGGAACACCGGCGCGTTGGTTTCGGCTTTTACGTGGCCGACTTCCTGGGCCAGGCGCGCGCGCCGGGACAGGAGGTCGAGGAGTTGCGCGTCGATCGCATCGATCTGCTCGCGCAAGGGTTTCAGTTTGTCGGTCATTGTTCGGGGGCTACATGGTCACGGTGGTCAGCACCGGCGCTTGGCTTCAGCGTCCGGCGAACTCGTTCAGATAATCGACCAGGGCTTGCACGCCCTCGATCGGCATCGCGTTGTAGATCGATGCTCGCATACCGCCGACGGACTTGTGGCCCTTCAGTTGCAGCAGGCCGCGCGCTTTTGCACCGGCCAGGAATTTGTCGTTCAGTGCTTCGTCGCGCAGGTAGAACGGCACGTTCATGCGCGAACGGCTGTCCGCGGCCACGCGGTTCTGGTAAAAATCGTCGGCGTCGAGGGCCGCGTACAGCAGCCTGGCCTTGGCGATGTTGCGCTGCTCCATGGCTGCCACCCCGCCCTGCTTCTTGAGGTGCGCGAACACCAGGCCGGCGATGTAGATCGCGTAGGTCGGCGGGGTGTTGAACATCGAATCGTGTTCTGCCACGGTCTGGAAGTTGAAGGCCGACGGGCAGATGTCGAGGGCGTGGCCGAGCAGGTCTTCGCGCACGATCACCAGGGTCAGGCCGGCCGGGCCGATGTTCTTTTGCGCGCCGGCGAAAATCAGCCCGTACCTGGAGACGTCGATCTCGCGCGAAAGGATGTGCGAGGACATATCGGCCACGATCGGCGTATCGGTCGCCAGTTCGGGCACGAAGTTGTACTCGACGCCGTCGATGGTTTCGTTGGTGCAGATGTGCAGGTAGGCCGCTTCGCGCGTGAGCTTCCAGTATTGCTGCGGCGGCACTGCGGTGAAGTGGCCCGGCTCGGAAGTGGCCGCGACGTTCACGTTGGCGTAGCGTTTGGCTTCGCGGATTGACTTGCCCGACCAGGAACCGGTGTGCACGAAATCGATGGTGGCCGGCTGTTCGCTTGAGCGGCCCACCAAGTTCATGGGAATGATGGCGTTTTCGCCCAGGCCACCGCCCTGCAGGAACAGGATCTTGTAGTTGGCCGGGACCTTGAGCAGTTCGCGCAGGTCGGCGACGGCCTGATTGTAGATCGAGATGAATTCGGGACCGCGGTGGCTCATCTCCATCACCGACATGCCGCTGCCATGCCAGTCGAGCATTTCGGCGGCGGCTTGCTGCAGCACTTCTTTTGGCAGGACGGCGGGGCCGGCGGAGAAATTGTAAATATGGGTCACGAGCGGTGTCCTAAAAATCCCCGTCGTTCCCGCGCAGGCGGGAACCCATAGGTCGTTTGCAGTACGGTACTGCACGCTCAGCATGGGTCCCCGCTTGCGCGCGGACGACGGTGTTGTGGGAGCGTTAATTTTCGCACATTAACGCGCCTTGCGTTTTTACTCAGCGCTTGGCGCCAGCTCGACTTCTTCCAGGTCGGTTTCGACCACGCGCTGCAGGCCGGACAGCTTGGTGCCGTCTTCCACCGCGATCAGGGTCACGCCCTGGGTGGCGCGGCCCATCTCGCGGATCTCGGCCACGCGGGTGCGGATCAAGACACCGCCGGTGGTGATCAGCATGATCTCGTCGGTGGCGTCGACCAGGGTGGCGGCGACGACCTTGCCGTTACGCTCGGAGGTCTGGATGGCGATCATGCCCTTGGTGCCGCGGCCATGGCGGGTGTACTCGGTGATCGGCGTGCGCTTGCCGAAGCCGTTCTCGGTCGCCGTCAGCACCGACTGCTGTTCGTTCTCGGCCACCAGCAGCGCGATCACGTTCTGGCCGTCTTCGAGGTTCATGCCGCGCACGCCGCGCGCGGTGCGGCCCATCGGACGCACGTCGTTTTCGTCGAAGCGCACCGCCTTGCCGGCATCGGAGAACAGCATCACATCGTGCTCGCCATCGGTCAGCGCGGCGCCGATCAGGAAGTCGCCCTCGTCCAGGTCGACCGCGATGATGCCGGCCTTGCGCGGGTTGCTGAAGTCTTTCAGCGGCGTCTTTTTCACGGTACCCAGGCTGGTGGCCATAAACACGTAGTGGTCTTCCGGGAAGGTGCGGTTCACGCCCGACAGCGGCAGCACCACCGTGATCTTCTCGTTTTCCTGCAGCGGGAACATGTTCACGATCGGTTTGCCGCGCGAGTTGCGCGAACCCTGCGGCACTTCCCACACCTTCAGCCAGTACAGGCGGCCGCGATTGGAGAAGCACAGGATGTAGTCGTGCGTGTTGGCGATGAAGAGCTGGTCGATCCAGTCCTCTTCCTTGGTCGCCATGGCCTGCTTGCCGCGTCCGCCGCGCTTCTGCGAGCGGTACTCGCTGATCGGCTGGGCCTTCATGTAGCCGGTGTGCGACAGGGTCACCACCATGTCCTGCGGGGTGATCAGGTCTTCGGTTTCCAGGTCGGAGGCGTTGTGTTCGATGGTCGAACGGCGCGGGTCCTTGCCGTTGGCGGTGTAGTCGTTCAGCACCGCGTTCATTTCATCGACGATGATCGCGGTCACGCGGGCCGGCTTGGCCAGGATGTCCAGCAGATCGGCGATGTGCTCCATGATCTCTTTGTACTCGTTGACGATCTTGTCCTGCTCAAGGCCGGTCAGGCGCTGCAGACGCATCTGCAGGATTTCCTGGGCCTGATCGTCGGACAGCTTGTACAGGCCGTCCTGCTGCATGCCGTAGTGCTTGGGCAGGTGCTCCGGGCGGAAGGCGTCGATGCCGCCGTCGGCGCCTTCGGTGCGCGCCAGCATTTCGCGCACCAGCGACGAATCCCAGGCGCGCGCCATCAGTTCGGTCTTGGCGATCGGCGGCGTGGGCGCGGCCTTGATGATCGCGATGAAGTCGTCGATGTTGGCCAGTGCCACCGCCAGGCCTTCCAGCATGTGGCCGCGTTCGCGCGCCTTGCGCAGTTCGAACACGGTGCGGCGCGTGACCACTTCGCGCCGGTGCGACAGGAAGCACTGCAGCATCTGCTTGAGGTTCAGCAGTTTCGGCTGGCCGTTGACCAGCGCGACCATGTTCATGCCGAAGGTGTCCTGCAACTGGGTCTGCTTGTACAGATTGTTGAGCACCACTTCCGGCACTTCGCCGCGCTTCAGTTCGATCACCACGCGCATGCCCGACTTGTCGGACTCGTCGCGGATGTCGCTGATGCCCTCTAACTTCTTGTCGCGCACGTTCTCGGCGATACGCTCGAGCAGCGACTTCTTGTTGACCTGGTAGGGCAGCTCGTCGACGATGATGGCGATCCGGCCGCCATCCTTGCCGTATTCCTCGAAGTGGGTCTTGGCGCGCATGACCACCCGGCCGCGGCCGGTGCGGTAGCCGTCGCGCACGCCCGAGACGCCGTAGATGATGCCGGCGGTCGGGAAGTCCGGCGCCGGAATCAGTTCGATCAGCTCGTCAATGGAGCAGTCCGGGTTGTTCAGCACGTGCAAGGCGCCGCTGATCACTTCGGACAGATTGTGCGGCGGGATGTTGGTCGCCATACCGACCGCGATACCGGACGAGCCGTTGATCAGCAGGTTCGGGATGCGGGTCGGCAGCACCGTCGGCTCTTTTTCCTTGCCGTCGTAGTTGGGCTGGAAGTCGACCGTGTCCTTGTCGATGTCGGCCAGGATTTCGCTGGCGATCTTGTCGAGGCGGCACTCGGTGTAACGCATGGCCGCCGCGCTGTCGCCGTCGATCGAGCCGAAGTTACCCTGCCCGTCGACCAGCGTGTAGCGCAGGGAAAAGTCCTGCGCCATGCGCACCAGCGTGTCGTAGATCGAGGCGTCGCCGTGCGGGTGGTACTTACCCATGGTGTCGCCGACCACGCGCGCGCACTTCACGTACGGACGGTTGTGGACGTAGTTACTCTCGTGCATGGAGAACAGGACACGGCGGTGCACCGGCTTCAAACCGTCGCGAACGTCAGGCAGAGCCCGGCCCACGATCACGCTCATCGCGTAATCGAGGTAGCTCTTGCGCATCTCTTCTTCGAGGGAAATGGGGATTGTTTCTTTTGCGAATTGATCCATTGGCGGGGCGGCTGCTCTCAAGCGATGGTTATGTTAGCTGGTGGAACGACTCTCATCCGGTCCAGGGCTGCTGCGGGCGGCGCGGCCCAGACTGTGGAAGCGCCAGCTTTACAACAGACAAGCGCGCGATTTTAGCACGCGCGCCCTGGGTCCAGTCCATTTCCGCGTTTCCTTGCTTCAGCACCGCGCGTGCAGCGAATAATGAATCGACGCGCGGTCAGTTTCGAATAGCAATTGCTGTGATGCGTTGCACAAAAACAACGAGAATACAGGCAATCGCCCCCTAAAGGATTATTGGCGTTCGTGCTAGACAGACTGGTATGGCAAAATGATCCAAGAGTTAATTGCCTGTTTCGCAATGTCACGAAACTGTCACGGGCAATTGCGAGGTCAAGCTGTTACCATCTTGTCCATGCACGACAAAATTTGCCGTATTTCTGCGGATATCACCCCCCGAAAGGAAAAAAAACATATGAAGAAAATCGTTACGCTCATGCTTGCTGCATCCGCGGTTGCGGGTAGCGCGCTCGCGCAGACCTCCCCGCCGTTCGCGCCAGTCACGACCGACATCGCCGCACCGAAGCCACACAGCGCTTACGTGCAGGATGCACGCGGCGTGATCGCCCGTGATCCGTTTGGCCTGTGCTGGCGCACCGGCTACTGGACGCCGGCCGACGCGGTGCCAGGTTGCGACCTGCCTCTGTGCGTAGCGCCAGCCAAGCTGGAAAACGGCAAATGCGTCGAGCCGCCAGCGCCGGCACCAGTTGCCGCGCCGGCACCGGCCGCACCGGCTCCGGCACCAGCAGCAGCGCCAGTACCGACCTCGGAAAAAGTGAGCTATTCGGCTGACGCCTTCTTCGACTTCGACAAAGCCGTGCTGAAAAAAGAAGGCAAGGCATCGCTGGACGAGCTGGGCGCCAAGCTGAAAGGCATCAACCTGGAAGTGATCATCGCCGTCGGCCACACCGATTCGATCGGTACCGACGCATACAACCAGAAGCTGTCGGTACGCCGCGCTGAAGCCGTGAAAGCCTACCTGCAGTCGAAAGGTATTGAATCGAGCCGTGTCTACACCGAAGGCAAGGGCGAGAAACAGCCAGTAGCGGACAACAAGACCGCCGCCGGCCGCGCCAAGAACCGTCGCGTGGAAATCGAAGTCGTCGGCACCCGCAGCAAATAAGCTGACGCTGGTCTGACCTTGAATGCCGTTCAGCGTGAGCTGAGCGGCATTTTTCTTTTGGTGACGCATTTTTCTCTCCACGCGTCCGCCGAGGCAAGGAATTTGCCGTTATTATTTCGCGTATGAATGCAGACCCTCTAGAAATACAGAAATTCAGCGAACTCGCGCACCGCTGGTGGGACCCCACGTCCGAATTCAAGCCGCTCCACGAAATCAATCCTTTACGCCTTGAATGGATCAACGCCCTTGCTCCGCTGGCTGGTAAAAAAGTCATCGATATCGGCTGCGGCGGCGGGATTCTGAGCGAATCGATGGCGCGCAAAGGCGCCGACGTGACCGGCATCGACCTGTCCGACAAAGCCCTCAAGGTGGCCGACCTGCACGGCCTGGAATCGGGCGTACAGGTGCGCTACAAGAAAATCGCCGCCGAAGACATGGCCGCCGAAGAAGCTGGCCAATACGACATCGTCACCTGCATGGAAATGCTGGAACACGTGCCGGACCCGGGCGCCATCGTCAAAGCCGCGGCCGCCCTCGTCAAACCGGGCGGCCATGTGTTCTTTTCGACCATCAACCGCAATGCCAAGGCCTATCTGTTCGCCGTGGTGGGCGCCGAATACCTGCTGCGCATGCTGCCCAAGGGCACGCATGACTACGCCAAGTTCATTACCCCTGCGGAACTGTCGCAATTTGTCCGCGAAGCAGGGTTGCTGGTCGATAAGCTCAAAGGCATGAGCTACAATCCGCTGACCAAGATTTACTCGCTCAATCAAGACACCGATGTGAACTACATGGTGGCTTGCAGCCGACCGCTTTAATTTCTCCTCGCTACCGATGACTTCCCTGCCCTCTCTGGCGCCGCGCGCCGTCCTGTTCGACCTTGACGGCACCCTGGCCGACACGGCGCCCGATCTGGCGGCGGCGGTCAATCTGCTGCGTACCGAACGCGGCCTGGAGCCGACTCCCTACGCCATCCTGCGGCCGACCGCCTCGGCCGGCGCGCGCGGCATGATCGGCGCGGCCTTCGGGCTCACGCCTGCGGACGAGGGCTACGAAGAACTGCGTCTGCAATGGTTCGCCAACTACCAGGCCGCAATGGCGGTGCACAGCACGCTGTTCGGCGGCGTTGCCGAACTGCTATCGGGCATCAGCCAGGCTGGCATGGCGTGGGGCATCGTGACCAACAAACCGGCGCGCTTCACCGAACCGCTGGTGCCGCTGATCGGGCTGGCGCACGCCGGCTGCATCGTCTCCGGCGACACCACTGGCCACGCCAAACCGCACCCGGCACCCCTGCTTGAAGGCGCACGGAGGCTGGGCGTGGCACCTGAACAATGCTGGTACGTCGGCGACGACCTGCGCGACATCGAAGCCGGGCGGGCCGCCGGCATGATCACCGTGGCATGCGCCTGGGGCTATTGCGGCGCGGTCGAACCCGCCGCCTGGGGGGCCGATTATCTGCTCGACACACCCACCGACCTGCTGGACCTGCTCAGGACGCGGGTTCCGGCTGCTCTGGTTGCCTAGCACCGCACAGCGGTAAAGCGTTTGGGTTACAATGCAGGTTCTGTGGGGGCGACCTGGTTTCGACGTGGGTTGCGAAGCAGCGCAGGGCATACCGAGGGCTGGCTACCTCGTAAATACACCCAGAACATTAATAACTGCAAACGATAACTCGTACGCACTGGCAGCTTAATCGCTGTTAGCTCTAGAACACCTCGTCCCTGGGGTGGGCCGTCAAAAGCTCTAGAGTCATTTACAGGGACTCGTTCTTGGCCGGGTTACTTGGTTAAGAACTAAATAATAGGTAACTCGCCTGTACACAGCGTGCACGTCCGCGTTGTATAGGTTAAATTAAATGGCAGTGCTAAGTATGTAGAACTGTCTGTAGAGTGCTTGCGGACGCGGGTTCGATTCCCGCCGCCTCCACCACCGCATCCCAAAAAAAACCGTCCAATGGACGGTTTTTTTTCGCCAGCGTCAGCGAGGCGGCGGGAATCGAAACCCGCGGGACGAGGGGCGGAGGTGGGGTTTCGGCGAGCATGCTCGCCGCCACCGGAGCGGCTTGCGCTTGCAAGCGCAAGACTCTCCGATTCGTCTGACTAGAGGAAATCGCGCAGCGATTTCTTGCCCTCCGGCCTCCACCACAGCATCCAAAATTCGGATTTGCATCGGCGCCTAGTACCCGTTGACGAGCTAGCCAGTGGAGTAGTGGCCGCTTGTGAAACATTAAGGCTTGCACGGTGTATTGCTCCGCATATGCCTGTGCAGCCAGACCGATGCTTCGCCACTTGGCTTGACGCGGCTTAACCTCTCAATATATCCGTAGAGCAACAATGTCTTAGGTACTCCCTTAACCAAAACCTGGAGACATCATGGCACTCGACGTATATCTACAAATCGACGGCATCAAGGGCGAATCGGCCGACTCATCACATCAAGGTTGGATTGAAATCAGCTCTGCTCAATGGGGTGTCGTGCAGCCCGCAAGCGCGACCGCATCGACAGGCGGCGGCCACACAGCCGAAAGGTGCGAGCACCGCACCCTCTCAATCACCAAGCTCGCGGACATAGCCTCGCCGCTACTCATGCAGACCTGTTCAATGGGCAAGACGATCCCCAAGGCCAAGCTTGAACTCATGCGGGCCGACGGCGACGGCAAGCCCGTGAAGTACTACGAGGTCGAGCTAGACAACGTCATGATCGCCAACATGGAGCAACTGGTGAGCGAGGGCAGCATCCTGCACGATTCAATCGGCTTCCGGTTCTCAAAGGTCAAGTGGCGGTACTCGCAGCAGAAAATTGGCGGCGGCGCTGGAGGTAACACGGCCGGCGGCTGGGATCTTGCCTGTAACAAGTGCGCGTGACGGAGAATCTTCCATGATCGAAGATAACGACCCACGGCGCCCGCGCCCAACCCAGGATTCGCGCCGCTTCTTCATGCTCCCACAGGCCCCGATGGACTCGGGCTACTATGTCTACGGGAAACTCTACGGAGAACCGGCAAAAGGCGCATATCAGTACGCACATCCGATTATGATGACGACCATCTTGCGCGTGGCGCTCGAATGGCAGGCTATTGACAAGCGCAGAATCGGCGTTGGGGACATCAGTATGGCGGGAGGTCCGAAACCGCCAGATCACCAATCACATAAAAACGGGCTGCAGGTTGACATTCGCCCATTGCGCAAAGACGGCCTTGAGGAGCCAGTCACATGGATGGACTCGCAGTATGACGAGGTAGGAACCGCCAAGCTGGTCGAACTGTTCCGCACTTTTGCCCCGGTCACCCGAATATACTTCAATGGAAAAGGCATTCCGTTCGTGCAGCCGATGAAGAATCACAACGACCATTTTCACGTTGAGCTACGGGGGTAATATGCGCAAGTCCAAATGGCTGATTTTTGGCGCAAGCGCCGCTTTCGCCCTGTTGGCGAACGCGGACGGCGGAAAGTGGGACCGGCTCCAGGCGCAATATTTGATTCACTCCCAAACCGCGACATACCCGGAAGCACCGACGAAGACTGATCGTGTGCTAACTGTTGTCATCGATGGGAAAGCCGCAAAGGAACTGTTCGACCTTAGCGGCCCGGATTCTCATCCAATATGCAGCGGTGAGAAAGGCGACCGGGCTCGACGCAAGAAGGGCGTGAATTGCATCTATACCGCGCAGGACACGCACTCCAAGGAAGGTCCCTATCGGTGTTGGATTGGACTCAATCTTCGAACTGGTGATGGCGATGTACGAGTGAGCTGTTAGCGGTGCTCAAGCGACACTCTCTACCGCTACGGTGGCAGAGGCTTGATGTTGACAACGTCGCCGTCGACGATGTCATACGGCACGCGTACCAGCGGCCCTTCCCCTCCGAAGTCACCAGGGTTGCGCGTGATAACAAGTCGACCTTCGGCTTCTGCTGTCGCACGAATAATGCAATCAGGCAGTGGGACCTTTGGTGGAATAGCAATGCTGTTACCGCGAATAGTCGTCGCGCGTTCCATGATGTCGTCATTCAAGTGAATGATCCGAATGCCAGCATCGATGAGTGATGTCCGGAAGCGCTGCCTGTCGGTCTGGCCCATCCTGCACGCCACTTCCATCCAACTGATAGAGCTGATGATCGCATCGTCGTAGCCCACCATCTCGTCGACTGCCGCAGCGTGCCCGTTCAAATTGTCAATCAGGATGTTGGTGTCGAAGAGGACTATGGCCATTCAGCCCGCACCTCGCGCTGGTATTCGACGGCGTCGCACGGTTTGTCCGCATCGCCCTTCCACATTCCGTGCACGCTCATAATGGCGGCAAGGCGCTTGTCGCGCGCCGCATCACTCGGCGCCGGCTTCTCGTCGACGATCGGCACGTTGGCGATGGTTTGCCTGCGGCCGGCCTTCAGATTCGCCAACTTCACCGTGTGGATCAACAGCGGGCCGCGCAGCACCTCGGCGGCGCGCCGCCGCGCTAACGTGGACCCGCGCCAAGATTTCATCTTTGCCAGCTCAACCGGTGTCGCGAGCACCCGCAGAAGTTGCAGACGGGTCATTCGCTTGGGATCGATACCTCTGGCGCGCACAGCAGCGCGCAGCTGTCCGATTTCTCGACCATCGCGCTCGACGGTAAGTTGTGCCATGACAAACCCCATATCTGTTGTCGTCGACTGCAGTGTATAACATTTGAACATGCGGGAGTGTCGAACTGCCGCCTGCGTTACTCCAGAGCGATCCGCTTCCGCTCCCGCGCCGACCGGTAGATCGCCTCGATAATCCGAATATCGCGCAGCCCTTCCTCGCCCGACACGATGGGCTCGCGATTATTAATCACACACTGCGACAAGTGATCCAGCTGCGCCGCCCATTGCGTCGCGCCCGGCCCCGGCGGCGGCTTGATCTCGGTATTGCGTCCCTCGCCCACCCATAAGCGCTGGCCGCCATACCCGGTGGCGGGCTCGAGCTCGATACGCCCCTTCTCCCCCATCAGCAGAATGTGATTCTGATTGGCGCTGTACATCGACATGCACGAGCCGATCACGCCCGACGGAAACTCCAGCTCGAACTCGATCATGTCCTCCACCTCGCGAAAGCGCGGATCGGAACGGTCGGTAGTCTCGTGCGCATACACTGCAATCGGTTCCTCGCCGGTCATGTAGCGCGCCGCGTTCAACGAATATATGCCCATGTCCATCAGCGAACCGCCGCCACCGAGCGCCTTCTTGAGCCGCCATGTGGACGGATCGCCCTGGACAAATCCATGCTCGGACCGGAAATAGCGCAGCTTGCCAATCTCCCCCGAACGCGCGCGCCGCATCGCCTCCAGATTGTACGGCTCAAAATGGCAGCGATAGCCGATCATCAGCTTTTTGCCAGCCTGTTTGCAAGCCGCAATCATGGCCTGGCAATCAGCCACGGACGGCGCCATCGGCTTTTCGCACATGACATGCTTGCCTGCCTTGGCCGCGCGGATCGTATATTCGGCATGCATGAACACCGGCAGGCAAACGTAGACAATATCGATATCCGGGTTATCGCGAATGCTGTCGTAATTCTGATAGCTGTAGATATTCTTCTCGGGCACCCCATACTCGGCCGCCACGCGTTTGGCCTTGGCGGCATCGCCGCTGACCAGCGCCACCAGCTTGCTATGCTGGCAGTTTTTGAACTGCGGAATAATCGTGCCCAGCCCATACCCACCCAGGCCGACAATGGCATAGCCCAGCTTGCGCCCCGGCACGTCCGCCCAGGCGGACGCCCCCGCCACGCTTGCCGCCAACGCGCCACCGGCAGCCAGTACGACATTACGCCGATTCAGATCGATCATCTCCGCCCCCTCTTGTTCCTTATTTGCCCGCGAGTGTAGTACAAATGCATGGGCAAATCTGCCACATTCCCGGCATCGTGGGCGCCCACCAACACCGGGCTGTGCATATTCCGCAGCATTTACCAGTATTCAATTGGAGCGCGCTTGTCTTTGATTAAGCCGAGCGTATAATTAGTTGACCTCAGGCAATGCCGGCGCACCGACCTGCAAGCCCTGCCATGACCCACTGTTTTTGACAGGGAAACCAAGCACATGGAGACCAAGGCCGACAGCCCCCTGATCGATCCCGCCGCATCGGGCATGCCGCCGCCCGCGCTGCTGCATGCCGCGCTGGAAGCCTGCCCGACCGGCGTGGTGCTGATCGACGCGGCGCCCGCGCGCCCGGTGGCGCTGTACGCCAATCCGGTGTTTCGCCGCATGACCGGCGGCGCGCAGTCGGGCGAGTTGTCCGACGTGTTCGGCAGCGCGTTCGCCGCCGTCGCCGACAGTGCCTTGCGCAGCGCCCTCACCCATCGCGGCGCCGAACGCGTTACCCTGCGCGACCCCGTCAACGGCGCCTCGTTGGACCTGGCCATCAGCGCCCCCCAGCCCGGGCAATCGACCCTGCAGTGCTACCTGATCGACGTCAGTGCCCTGGCGCGCCACCAGCAAACCATCCGTTTCCTGGCCACCCACGACGAGGTCACGGGCTTGCCCAATCGCCATGCCCTGGATGAAAAGCTGCAGGGCGCACTGACGCAGGCCAGCAAGGAAGGCGGCGCGCTGGCCTTGCTCTCGCTGTCGATCGACAAGCTCGATGCGATCAACGGCGAGCTGGGCCACGACGGCACCGACGCCTTCCTCGCGGCGGTAGCGGTGCGCCTGACCGCCTGCGTGGGCGCGCGCGACGCCGTGCTGCGCCAGGGCGGCAACGAATTCGCCCTGCTGGTAGGCCAGATCAACAATCCGTATCTGGTGCACCAGTTGTGCACCAGGGTGCTCGACGCGCTGGCCGAGCCGCTCGATGTGGCCGGCCTGGCCAGGCGGCCGGCCTGCAATATCGGCGTGGCCTTGTACCCCGACGATGCGCTCGACGCCGCCACGCTGCTGCGCTACAGCCGCCTGGCGCTGGCCAAGGCGCGCCAGCAGGGGCATAACACCTTCGAATTGTTCGCCCTGGAAATGGATCTGCGCCTGGATGCGCGCGCCGAGATGCGCGTCGCCTTGCGCGCGGCCATCGCGCATGAGCAACTGGAACTGGTGTACCAGCCATCGGCCGATATGCGCGACGGCAGTATCTGCGCGATCGAGGCGCTGGTGCGCTGGGAGCATCCCATGTTCGGCGAGACCTGCGGCCCGCATTTCGATGCGCTGGCCGAGGATGCCGGCCTGGCCGGCGACGTCTGCGCATGGGCCTTGACGCGTGCCCTGCAAGACATCGCCGCGTGGACCGGCGCCGGCCTCACGCCGCCGCGCGTGGCCCTGAAAGTGGCGCTGGCGCAGGTGGTCGATCCGCTGTTTCCGGAACAGGTCGCGCAGGCGCTGGCCGACAGCGGCCTGGCACCGCAGCAGCTGTGCGTGGAGGTAACCGAAGCGACCCTGGTGGCCGACCCGGAAGCGGCCGCCTACACGCTCGGCATCCTGAAGGCGCTGGGCGTGTGCCTGACCCTGGACCACTTCGGCACGCACCGCAGTTCACTGAGCAATCTGAAATCGATTCCCCTCGATCTGGTCAAGATCGACAACGCGCTGATCGCCAATCTCGACAGTGCGCCCGAGGATGCGGCCATGGTCAAGTCCCTGATCGCCATGTCGCACAACCTGGGCATCGCGGTGGCCGCGCAAGGGGTCGAAAGCGAATCCCAGTGCGATTTTCTGAGGCGCAATATGTGCGACCAGATCCAAGGAAGTTTCTTTTCGCCACCGCTGTCGACCGGCGAGCTGGCCGGCCTGCTCACCCGCGGCCACACCCTGCCCGCCCATCTGCTGCGCATCCAGCAACAGAAGCGCACGCTGCTGCTGGTCGACGATGAACCGAATATCGTTTCCTCGCTAAAACGCCTGATGCGCCGCGACGGCTACCAGATTCTCACCGCCAACAGCGGCGCGGAAGGCCTGGACGTGCTGGCCGCCAACGCGGTCGATGTGATCGTATCGGACCAGCGCATGCCGGGCATGATCGGCGCCGACTTCCTGCGCGCAGCCAAGGAACTGTATCCGGACACGATACGCATCATGCTGTCGGGCTACACGGAATTGCAATCGGTTACCGATGCCGTCAACGAGGGCGCGATCTACAAATTCCTGACCAAGCCCTGGGACGATGAGCAATTGCGCAGCCACATCGCGGAAGCCTTCCGGCTGAAAGAAATTGCCGACGAAAATGAACGCCTGAATCTGGAGCTGCGCACGGCCAACTACGACATGGCGATGACCAACCGCAAGATGGAAGAATTGCTGCGCCAACAGCAGCAGCAGATTTCGCGCGGCGAGGTCAGCCTGAATGTGGCACGCGAAGTGCTTCAGAACTTGCCGCTGCCCGTGATCGGCCTGGATGACGCCGGCATGGTAGCCTTCCTGAACGGCGCCGCGACCGCACTGTTCCGCAACGGCGGCGCCTTGCTGGGCAATGAGGCGCCCGTCGTGATGCCGGAACTGTTTCCGGACGGTTGGGACAGCAAGTTGAGCCACGAGGCCGTCATCGAGCAGCGCCGTTACCATGTCCTGGCCCACCCGATGGGAGAGCAATCCCAGTCGCGTGGCAGTTTGATCACCCTGAGCCGTTGCGAGGAGTAGCCATGAATACGATCAGTCAACTTACCCCGCTCGACAATGCCCTGGCAGGCATGATCCTGGCCGCCGACCTGCTCGACGACAGTGGCGGCATGCTGCTGCCGGCCGGCGCCACGCTGAGCGAATCGAGCCTGAACAGCCTGCGCCGGCGCGGGGTGGAAGCGGTATCGATCGTGGCCGAGGCCGAGCCGGCCGATCCTGCCGCCCTGCAAGCCTTGCGCGAGCAGCGCCGCCAGCGCCTGCAGGTGCTGTTTCGCCGCAGCGCCACCGTCGGCGCCACCCCAGCCCTGCTGGCCATCCTGGAATCCTATCGCAGCGAGCAAACCTCATGAGCACCGCCGCAGTGCCCAGCATGGCCGATGTCGTGCGCACCATCCGTGACCTGCCCTCGCTGCCCGCGGTGGTGGTCGAACTGCTCTCGTCGATGGAGCAGGAGGATATCGACACCCACATTTTGGCCAACAAGATTTCGCTCGACCAGTCGCTCACCGCCAAGACCTTGCGCCTGGCGAACTCGTCTTTTTACGGCATGTCGTCCAAGGTGACCACCATTCACCAGGCCATTTCCGTGCTGGGCTTTCACAGCATCCGCACCTTGGTAACGGCGTGCTCGCTGACCGGCAGTTTCAGCCCGACCGCCATCGAGGTGTTTGATTTCAAGGCATTCTGGCGCCAGTCGGTGGCCACGGCCGTGATCGCCAAGCTGCTGGCGGTGCGCTACAAGATCAATCCCGAGACGGCGTTCACCGCCGGCTTGCTGCACGACATAGGCATGCTGGTCCTGGCAACCCGCTTTCCGCAGGACTACGCCCAGGTGCAGGCTCAACGCCGCGCCGACGATTGCTACATCATCGAAGCCGAACAGAAAGTGTTTGGCTTGAACCATGCAAGCGTCGGCAGCGCGCTGGCGGCGCACTGGAAGTTCCCGCTGGCGATACAGAAAGCGGTCGAGCAGCACCATGACGAGCATGGTCCGACGGTCAACCTGCCGCTGGTGGTGCACGCGGCCAATACGCTGGCGCATGCGCTCGACCTGTGCGGCACCCACGACGACCTGGCCCCGCCCATGTCGGAAGCGGTGTGGCACGCCCTGGCGCTGTCCGAGCAGGACGCCAAAACCCTGTTCGCCACCGGAGAAACGATGTTCAACGATATGTGCACGATCCTGCTGACTCCATGAACGATAGCGCAGCCAATCTGACTCTGCTGCTCGTCGATGACGAACCGAACATCCTGTCGTCGCTGCGGCGCCTGTTCCGTCCGCGCGGCTATAAAGTGCTGATGGCCGAAAGCGGTGCCGCCGGCCTGGAGATCCTCGAAAAAGAAGAAGTCGACCTGGTCATTTCCGACATGCGCATGCCGGAAATGGATGGCGCGCAGTTTCTGGAAAAGGTACGCGAACGCTGGCCCGATACCGTCCGCTTGTTGCTGACCGGATATTCGGACATTACCTCGATTCTTGCGGCCATCAACCGCGGCGAGATCTATCGCTACATCACCAAGCCTTGGGACGACAACGATATCCAGCTGGTGGTGCGCCACGCGCTGGAGCGGCGCACGCTCGAACGCGAAAAGGTGGCGCTGGAGGAATTGACACGCAGCCAGAACGCCGAATTGAAGGCGCTCAATGCCTCGCTGGAGGCCAAGGTGGACGCGCGCACGGCCCAGCTGCGGGCCTCGCACGATGCCACCGTGGCAGCCAATCAAAAGCTGAAAAACAGTTTCATCACCACCATCAAGATCCTGTCGAGCATGATTGAGATGCGCGGCGGAAACCTATCCGGCCATTCGCGCCGGGTGGCCGACCTGGCGCGCCGCATTGCCCTCAAGCTGGGCATGGATGCCAAGGAAGCCCAGGAAGTGTTCATTGCCGCCCTGCTGCACGATATCGGCAAGATCGGCTTCCCCGACGAATTGCTGACCATGCCCGTCAACAAGATGGTGGGCGACCACCTCGGCATTTACCGCAAGCATCCGATCCGCGCCAGCGAACTGTTGATGCCGCTGGACGATTTGCGCGGCGTGGCGGCCATCCTGCGCGCCCAGATGGAACGGTTCGACGGCGCTGGCTTTCCGGATGGCACGTCCGGCCTGATGATTCCACTGGGCGCGCGCATCCTGTCGCTGGCCTCGGACTTCGACAATCTGCAGATCGGCGCGCTGGTCCAGAAGCGCCTGTCGGCCGACGACGCCCGCAAGCTGATCTATGACAGTGGCGGCAAGCGCTACGACCCGTCGGTGGTGGCGGCCTTCCGCGCCCTGACCGAGGGCGACCCGCCCGAGCAGATCAGCGATGTGTCGGTGCTGTCCGGCCATCTGGTGCCGGGGATGGTGCTCTCGCGCGACCTGATCAGCCGCGAAGGCCTGATGCTGCTGTCGGCCGAACACGTGCTGGACGCGCGATTGATTGCACAGGTACAAGACTTTGAAAACAAGAGCGACGTCCGCCTGACTATCCGCATCTGGCCATTCACCCCGCCGGCCGACAAGGAGGCTTCATGAGCAAGGTAAGGCAATTGCTGCTGGTCGATGACGAGACCAATGTGCTCAATGCGCTGGTGCGCGCGCTGCGCCAGCAGCGGCCCGCCGGCGAGATGCGCATCGAGGCGTTCACCAATCCCTTCGAGGCGCTGCAGCGCTGCTGCGAGGTGGACTTCGATGTGGTCATTTCCGACTTCCGCATGCCGGAAATGACCGGCGTCGAGTTCCTGTTCAACCTCAAGGAAATCGCGCCGGCCACGGTGCGCATGATTTTGTCGGCCTCGACCGAGTTTGAAAACGTCTCCAGCGCCATCAGCAACGCCAAGGTGTTCCGCTACATCCCCAAGCCCTGGCAGATCGAGGACTTGCAGCACAATATCGACCTGGCGCTGGCCGAGCGCGACGCGCTGCTGGAAGCGGAACGGCTGGCGCGCGAGGAACGCGCCCGTGCCGCGCAGCAGGAAGATCCGCAAGCGCGTGAAGCGCGCCTGCTGGAGGAGGAATCGCCCGGCCTGACCCAGGTGAAATGGGGACCGAACGGCGAGATTATTTTGTAGCGGGAGTCTCGGCCTGCACGGCCGGCAGGCGCACCGTGAACGTGGTGCCCTTGCCCACCGTGGAGGCCACTTCGATGCGGCCGCCGTGCTTGTTGACGATGCCGTACGACAGCGACAAGCCCAGTCCGGTGCCGCTGCCCACCGGCTTGGTGGTGAAGAACGGCTCGAAGATGCGGTTCAGGTTTTCCGCTGGAATGCCGCAGCCCGAATCGCTGATGGACACCCATACCATCTCGTTGTCCATGCCGGTGCGGATGGTGATCACGCCCTTGCCTTCGATCGCATGGCTGGCGTTGACCAGCAGATTCATGAATACCTGGTTGAGCTGCGATGCCAGGCAGCGGATCGGCGGGATCTGGCCGTACTGCTTGTCCACGGTCGCCTTGTACTTGATCTCGTTGGCGACGATGTTGAGCGTGCTGTCGAGCCCATGGTGCAGATCGGCAATGCCCCATTCGTTCTCGCCCACGTGCGAAAAATCCTTGAGCGCCTGTACGATATCCTTGACGCGCTTGAGCCCATCCATCGATTCGCTCACCAGCGCCGTCACGTCTTCCTGCAGGAATTCCAGGTCGGCCTGATCGCGGATCTCGGCCACCTCGGCCTTGAGCTGGGGCGCCTTGGTGCCGATGGCCGCTTCGTAACGCTGCAGCACGCCGAACAGGGTGCCGACGTAATTTTGCAGGGTGCTCATGTTCGAATTGACGAAACCCACCGGATTGTTGATTTCGTGCGCGATGCCGGCGGCCAGTTGACCGATCGAGGCCATCTTTTCCGACTGCAGCAGCTGGTCGTGCGCTTCCTGCAGGCGGGTAATGAGCAGTTGCTGTTCTTCCCCCTTGGTCTGCAGCACGGCTTCCATGCGCTTGCGTTCGGTAATGTCGGTCAGCGAGCCGATCACTTCCAGCGGCTTGCCGGCGTCGTCGCGCACCAGGCGCAAGGTGTCGTGCATCCACAGATAGCTGCCGTCGGCATGGCGGAAGCGGTATTCGTAGGCGCGCTGGCCTTCCACGAACACCAGCGCCAGGCTGGAAAAGATTTGCGGGGCATCGTCGGGATGGATGTGGTCGAACCAGAAATTCGGATCGGCCACCATCTCTTCGGGGCGGTAGCCCAGCACGTGCAGGGCGTTATTGCTCACGAACGTCATCTTGAAGTCACCGCTGGGCACGGTGCAATAGATGATGGCGGGGGTGTTGTCTATGAGATATTGCAGGCGAACCAAGGGTTCCGCTGCGGCGGCGGGCACGCTCGGTGCTGCGGGGCTGGGATCGCCGCTGAAGAAATCAAAATCCTCAAATTGCATTGCCATGATAGGCCCCTTGTCGATGTCCGATTATATGCTGCTTCGGGGCAATTATCCCGCTGTCTCGTGCGCACAACAGACCTCGGCCCCGCAATCGGCCAGCAGCTGCCGCAGTATCCCACGGTGGCAGTGCCGCTCCTCCTCGCAATAACATCCCACGGAAAACGCGCTCGCGTGCGACAGCATGGCCAGCGTCTCGATCACGTGATGGGCTTCCGGTTCGGCCATCTCGCGCCGGTAGCCTTTCTCGAACGCGTGCCAGTCCTGCTCCGTCACGGCGGCCTTGGCCAGCTTCATCAAGTCAAGCGAGGGCGCCAGGTTGGGCAGCCACACGTCGTAATAGTCGCGCGCGGCAAACTCGGCCTTGGGCACGCCGCGCGGCGGCCTGCGCACCGTGCCGATGCGCACACCTTCGCCGTGCGCCCGCGGCGTGCCAAGCCGAACGATACGGACCGCCACGCCCCCCCCGGTCAGGACGACGGCCCGCGGTCGGCGTTGAACGGATCGATGGCGATTTCCTTGGCCAGCGCCGCGTTGAAGGCAGGCAGGTCGTCGGGTTTGCGGCTGGTGACGAGTTTGCCGTCAACGACCACTTCCTCGTCGGTCCATTCCGCGCCGGCATTGCGCAGGTCGTTTTTCAGGCTGGGCCAGCTGGTCAGGTGCCGGGCCTGGGCCACGCCGGCGTCGATCAGGGTCCAGGGGCCATGGCAGATCGCGCCGATCGGCTTTTGCTCGGCGGCGAAGGCGCGGATGAAACCGATCGAATCGGGACTCAGGCGCAGCTGGTCGGGATTGCTCACGCCGCCCGGCAGCAGCAGCGCGTCGAATTCGCGCGGGTTGGCGTCGCGCACGTTCAGGTCGACGTCGAAGGTGTCGCCTTTATCGGTATGGTGGAAGCCCTGCACGTGCTCGCCCGCTTCCTTGGGCGCGAGCAGCACCACGGTCGCGCCATGCTCTTCCAGATAGCTGCGCGGCGAGGTGTATTCGACCTGTTCCACGCCGTCCGTCATCAGGACCGCCACGCGCTTGCCCTGCAGGGAAATGTTGCCGTTGCCCGGTATTGAATTGTCCAGTTGCATGGGATGTCACTCCATTATTAATTGATCGATAAGCCACGCAGACGATTGTAGAACCCATCCCGCGAAGGCGGCGCGCAGCACGAGCGTCAAATAAAATTGAACGACATTGACTGACAATGCCGGACTGTTGGCGCCAAAAGGATTGTTATGAGCAACACCGTCCATGCTTCGACAGGACGGAAACGCGCGCTACCAGAGCGCCAACCGGGATCTCGGCTACGTGCCGGCCGTCGTGGCGGGGGCCGATGATGTCGTACTGTTTCTGCGGAGCAGGCAAAAACAGTCGCATCGTTGAGTCCGTCGCGGTGCGATTGTGGTGCATCAACAATCAAGAAGCACCCGGTAGCATAGTCAACGCATCCACTCCTTCAGGAGCACTTGATGCGTCTTTTTTCCATGACTAGCAGTTCAGCCCCCCGCACCCGTGCGCGGATTGAAGGCCAGGTCGCGCTCCATGGCGCGATACAGGTCGCGCGCGCGGTCGCTGCTGGCTGGCGGCAACACCACTTCCAGAATCAGATACAGGTCGCCGGGCGGTGCGCCCGGGATGCCGCGCCCCTTCAGCCGCAGCTTGCGCCCGCTCTGCGATCCGGCCGGCACGCTGACCTGCACCTGCCCGGACGGCGTGGGCACGTCGATGTGCGCGCCGAGCGCGGCTTCCCAGGGCGCCACCGGCACCGTCTCAACCACATTGCGGCCCTCGACCCGGTAGCGCTTATCGGCATGAAACAAAATTTCGAGAAACAGATCGCCGGCCATGCCGCCGCCGGCACCAGGATGGCCCTGCCCGGCCAGCCGCAATTGCTGGCCCGGCACCACGCCCTTGGGTATGCGCACCGTGAGCGAGCGCTCGCGGGTGCTGACGCGGCCGTATTCGTCGCGCTGCGGCACGCGCAGGGCGATGGTGCGGTCGGCGCCGTGGTAGGCGTCGTGCAGGTCGACCATGACGGAAGCGTGGATATCGTCGCCGCGCAGGCCAAAGCCGCCGCCGGGACGGCCGCGCCGCCCCACGTGGGCGAACAGGTCGGCAAAAAAGTCGCCGCTGCCGAAGCTGTCGGTGTCGGCGTTGGCGAAGTGCGTGTCCCAGCCCGGCGGCGGATGGAATTCCTGGCCGGCCGGCGCGCGCCCGAGCGCGTCGTAGGCGGCGCGCTTGTCGGCGTCGCCCAGCACCTCGTAGGCTTCGTTGATCTCCTTGGTTTTGTCGCTGGCATCGTGCGCGCGGCTCACATCAGGATGGTACTTGCGTACCAGCTTGCGGTAAGCCTTCTTGATGTCGTTCGCCGACGCATCGCTGGCGACGCCCAAGGTCTGGTAGTAGTTCTTGTACTGCACGAATTGCACTCCCGATTCGCTTGTCGTCATCGTACTGCGCAGGCAGCGCGCGGTGCGCACGCTTGCGCGTCGTGTCTTGAGAAAGGGAATTAACATGAGCAAGCCGATGAAATACACCGCGTTCGCATTGCTGGCGCTGGCCTTGCTGGCCATCGCGGCGGTGCTGGCGGGCAGCATGCTGGGCGAGCGAAAGATGGCCCGCAAGATCAGCGTGGCGGTTCTTCCGGTTGCGGTGCCGGACGGGCGGGTTGAAATCGAGCGCGGGCGCTACCTGTTCAGCACGCGCGGCTGCGCCGATTGCCATGGCGCCAACGGCAGCGGGCGCGAGGTGATCCGCAGTCCCGGCATGCTGGTGCGCGCGCCCAATATCACCCGCGGCGACAACAGCGTCACGGCGGAGTACCGCGTCGAAGACTGGGTGCGCACGCTGCGCCATGGCGTCAAGCCGGACGGCAGGCCGGTGATGATCATGCCCAGCGAAGACTTCAACCGCATGCCCGATCAAGACGTGGGCGCGCTGATCGCCTACATCCACACGCTGGCGCCGGCCCCGGGCCAGCCGGCCACGGTGCAGCTGCCGCTGATGGTCAAGGTGATGTACGCCTTCGGCATGGTGCGCGACGCCGCCGAGATCATCGACCACAGCTTGGCGCCGGCGGCGCCGATCCCGGCGCAAGTGTCGCTGGCCCACGGCGCTTACGTGGCCAACAGCTGCATCAGCTGCCACGGTCCGGGCTTTTCGGGAGGGCGCATTCCCGGCGCGCCGGCCGAGTGGCCGGCGCCGGCCAACCTGACCCCGGGCAGCGGCAGCGCCATGGTGCGCTACCCGACGCCGGAAGTGTTCATGGCGATGCTGCGCAGCGGCCAGCGGCCCGACGGCACCCCGATCAGCGCGGTGATGCCGTTCACCTCGCTGGGCCAGCTGACCGACACCGACGTGCGCGCGCTGCACCATTATCTGCGCAGCCTGCCGCCGCGCGCGGCCGGGCAGCGCTGATCAGCGCAGCCGGCGCATCGACGACAGCTGGCTGCTCAAGCCGCCCAGATGCGGGTAGCGCCCCGGTCCAAAGACCTGGCACTGGCCGCGGAAGTCGGCGTGTTCGCAGAACTCCCACTGGCCGTAGTGGATGATGATGGACTGGGTGCGGTCGTTGAAATTGAGGGCGCCGAAGTCGCGCAGCACGCGCTCGCTGGTTTCGCGCCGGTCGCCGCTGAACTCGGCGTGACGGAACAGTTCGACGGCCGCGCCGCGCTCGTCGTTGCGGTCGTCGCGATAATCGCGGCCATCGCGGCCATCGCGATTAGCGTGCTCCTCGCGCCAGTCGCTGCGGCGCTCCCGATCCCAGCCCTGGCCGCCGCCGACCTCGCGAATCGACGAAACGCGGTTGTCCAGGCGTTTCAGATCCGGATACTCGCCGCGCTCGAGCACCACGCAGCGGCCCCGGAAATCCGGTGCCGCGCACACTTCCCAGCGGCCGGAGCGCACCACCATGCTCGACGTACGGTCGTCGAAACCGATCTCGGACAGTTCGCGCACCGGCCCCTGCAGCGTGACATTGCGCCCGCCGAATTCGGGACGCGAGTACAAGGTCAGTTCGCCGGCTTGGGCAGCCTGCGCCAGACAGGAAGCGCCGGCCAGCAGCGCGATGGTGAGTGAACGTTTTAACATGACGATATCCTTGACTGATCGATTCGAGAGGCCCAATGCCAACGAGCGTATAACGGTCCGCCGGGCCGGCGCGGCGACACCGATGCGTAACAAATGGCAACCGCGGCAGCGGCGTGCAAAGCCTCAGGACGGCAAATAGTCAGTAGAATTGCCGTTTTGCCCGAGCTGCATTATCCATGAGCGCCAGCCCCTCCGCCGTCCGCACCGAAATCGCCGCCCTGTGGCAGCTGGCCTGGCCGATGCTGGTCGGGCAGATCGCCACCGTTGGCATGGGCGTGGCCGACGTGGCCATGACGGGCCACGTGAGCGCCGACCAGCTGGGCGCGGTGTCGCTGGGGGCGTCGGTGTGGACCATCATCCTGGTCACGGTGATCGGCACCATGATGGCGATTAATACCGTCGTGGCGCACGACATGGGCGCCGCGCGCTTCGACCGGATACCCCATTCGGTGCGCCAGTCCTTGTGGAAGGGCGTCGGCGTGGGCGTGGCGGCATGCCTGCTGGCCAACCTGGCCACGCTGGTGTTCGACCATATCGGGCTGGAAGCGCCAGTGGCGCGCAATGCGTCCATGTTCGTGCATGTGATCAGCCTCGGGCTGCCTGCCTTCGCCTGCTACCGCGCGCTGTACGGCTACACCACCTCGATCAACCAGACCAAGCCGGTGATGGTGATCGCCCTCTTCGGCCTGCTGTTCAACATCGCCGTCAACTGGCTGCTGGTGTTCGGGAACTGGGGCTTGCCACAGCTCGGCGCGGTCGGCTGCGCGGTCTCCACCGCCATCGGCATGTGGCTGATGCTGGCCGCCATGGTGTTCTGGATCCGCTACGCCGAACCCTACCGCCAGACCGACCCGTTCACCCATTGGGAGTGGCCCAACTGGAGCGAGATCGCCAGCATGCTGCGCCTGGGCGTGCCGATCGGCGTGACCTATTTTG
This sequence comes from uncultured Oxalobacteraceae bacterium, assembly GCA_946480015.1. The sequence continues at coordinate 23,813 of CAMLIL010000009.1, forward strand.
CCGAAGTGAGCGCCTTCGGCGCCGTCAGCCTGCTGCTGGCGCCGTTCGGCGTGGTGCAGGTGGCGGCCAACCAGATCGCGCTCAATTTTTCCTCGCTGACCTTCATGGTGCCGCTCACCTTCGGCATCGCCCTGATCAGCCGCGTCGGCCAGGCGCTGGGCGAAGGCAATCCGGCGCGCGCCCGTTTCGTGGCCTGGACCGGCGTGCGCATGTCGCTGGTGTTCGCGGTCGGCTCGGCCGCCTTCATCGCCGCCTTCCGCTGGCAGATCGCGCGCGCCTACACCTCCGACCCGGCGGTGCAGGAATTGAGCGCGCACCTGCTGTTGCTGGCCGCCGTGTTCCAGCTGTCCGATGCCGCCCAGGTAGCCACCTCGAGCGCCATCCGCGGCTACCAGGTCACGCGCGCGCCGATGCAGATCCAGCTGCTGGCCTTCTGGGGCGTGTCGCTGCCGGTCGGCTTCGTGCTCGGCAGCGCCCCATCCTGGCTGCCGTTCGCGCCCGCCGTGCCGATGGCCGCCACCGGCTACTGGATCGGGCTGGTGCTCGGCCTGACCGTGGCCGCGCTGCTGCTGTCGCTGTCGCTGTACCGGTTAGCCAGGGAACGGCTGAGCCCCTGATTTTTTTCACCACTCCACAAGAGAGATCCATGCGAATGACCCTATGCCTGCTCGCTGCACTGTCAGCCGCCCCCGCCAGCGCGGAGCGCCTGACACTGGACCGCATCCACGCCGACCCGGCGCTGGCGGGACCAGCCGTGCGTACCCTGCGCGTGTCGCCCGACGGCGCACACGTGACCTTCCTGCGCGGCCGCGCCGACAACCAGTTCCAGCTCGACCTGTGGGAATACAATGTGCGCGACAAACGCAGCGCGCGCATGGTCGATTCGACCGCGCTGGCGCCGAACGAAACGCTGTCGCCCGAAGAACAGGCGCGGCGCGAGCGCACCCGCACGGCCAACCTGTCCGGCATCCTGAACTACAGCTGGTCGCCGGACGGCAAGCAGCTGCTGGTGCCGCTGGCCGGGGACCTGTACCTGGTCGACGCGGCCCATCCCGAGCAGGCGCGCAAGGTCGCCAGCTGCAATGTGGCCGATCCCAGGATTTCCCCGCGCGGACGCTATCTGTCCTTCGTGCGCAAGCAGAACCTGTTCGTGATCGATCTGGCCAACGGCGAAGAGCGCCAGCTCACCAGCGACGGCGGCGGCACCGTGTTCAATGGCGAGGCCGAATTCGTGGCGCAGGAAGAAATGGGCCAGACCACCGGCTACTACTGGGCGCCGGACGATTCGGCCATCGCCTACAAGCGCTACGACGAGGCGCCGGTGCCGGTGGTGCGGCGCGTCGAGATCCAGGCCGACCGCACCGACGTGATCGAGCAGCGCTACCCCGCCGCGGGCGATCCGAACGTGCTGGTCGGCCTGCGCATCGTGTCGCCAAACGGTGGCCCGTCGCGCGCGGTCGACCTGGGACCGGACCCCGACATCTATCTGGTGCGCGCCGACTGGAGCGCCGACAGCCGCCAGCTGATGATGCAGGTCCAGACGCGCGACCAGAAAAAGCTCGACCTGATCGCGGTCGACGCGGCCACCCTGGCCAGGCGCACCCTGATCAGCGAAACCTCGTCCACCTGGGTCAACCTGCACGACGACCTGCGCGTGCTGCCGAAAAGCCGCCACTTCATCTGGGCGTCGGAACGCAGCGGCAACAAGCACCTGTACCTGTACGACATGAACGGCAAGCTGCTGCACCCGCTCACCGAGGGAAACTGGGGCGTGGACAATCTGCTGGCGGTGGATGAAGCGGCCGGCCGCGTGTACTTCGCCTCGAACCGCGACGCAATCATCGACAAGCAGATCTACGCGGTACGCCTGGACGGCGCCGGGGCCGGCAAGCCGCAGCGCATCAGCAGCGGCGACGGCTGGCACGAGGCGGCCTTCGCGCGCAATGGCCAGATCTATGTCGACACCTTCTCCGACCCCAGCACGCCTCCGCAGGTATCGCTGCGCAAGGCCGACGGCAGCATGCTGAGCTGGCTCGAAAAGAACGCCCTCGACAGCAGCCATCCGTACGCCAGGTATATGGACAGCCACCTGCCGGTCACCTACGGCACGCTCAAGGCCGACGATGGGCAGACCCTGTACTACTCGCTGATCAAGCCGGCCAACTTCGATCCGGCCAGGCGCTATCCGGTATTCCTGTCGACCTATGGCGGACCGCACGCGCAGCACGTCACGCGCCAGTGGGACAAGCCGTTTTACCAGTACATGGCGCAGCAGGGCTTTGTGGTGTTCAGGCTGGACAACCGCGGCTCATCGCGGCGCGAGATCCCCTTCACCGCCGCGATCCACGGCGCGCTGGGCAAACATGAAGTCGAAGACCAGCTCACCGGCATCGACTGGCTGGGGCAGCAAAGCTTCGTCGATCCCAAGCGCATCGGCGTGTTCGGCTGGAGCTACGGCGGCTTCATGACCCTGCGCCTGCTGGCGGCGGCTTCCGACAGGATCGCCGCCGGCGTGGCGGTCGCGCCGGTGACCGACTGGGCGCTGTACGACACCCACTACACCGAGCGCTATGTGGGCGGTACGCCGAAAGCCTTGCCGCAGGCGTACCAGGAAAGCGGCGTGTTCGCGCATCTGGACGGACTCAAGTCGCCCCTGCTGCTGGTGCACGGCATGGCCGACGACAACGTCCTGTTCACCAACAGCACGCGCCTGATCGATGCGCTGGTCAACCGCGGCGTGCAGTTCGACCTGATGACCTACCCCGGCGCCAAGCATGGCATCTCGGCGCGCAAGAGCCAGCGCCATGTGTACGGGATGATCGAAGCGTTCTTCAGGCGCCAGCTGCAGCCGGAGAAATAAGCCGACGGACGATGCAAAAAAAGCTATACTTGCCGAAATTTTAAGTTGAGGTAAGTAGTGTTGACGTTTCTTTCCGCGCACGGTCAGATCGTGCTGGCGGCGTGCCTGCTGTATGGCCTGTTGGCAGCCGCATCGCTTGGCGTGAGCGTCGGCACGCGCTCGCGCCCGGCCAGCCAGCTGCGCCTGCAGGTCAATGCGTGGTGGCTGATCTTCCCGGTGGTGAGCGCCAGCCTGATGTTCTATCCGGTCGGTCCGGCCATCCTCGTGCTGGGCATCGGTGTCCTGGCCGCGCGCGAACTGGCGCCGCATGCCAGGCGCGCGCGGCTCCTGTTCGCCGTCTTCATCGCGCAGCTGGCCGCGTTCGCGGCGCTGGCGTGGATCTGGCCACCGCTGGGCATGGCGATCGCGGCCATGATCGGCGCCATCACCAGCGCCTGGTACTGCCTGGCCGGAACCCGCGCCGGCCTTCTGCTGGCAGCGTTCAGCATGACCATGGCCGGCCTGGGCTTCATCGTCGCGCTGACGGATCTTCCGCTGGCGCCCGGCATCCTGCTGGCCTGGCTGTTCTACCTGTTCGTACTGACGGCGCTGAACGATATCGGCCAGTTCGTCTTCGGCACCCTGTTCGGCAAGCAGAAGATCGTGCGCCATATCAGTCCCAACAAAACCTGGCAGGGCCTGGGCGGCGGCATTCTCGTCAGCGTGCTGGTGTCGCTCACCTTGGGCGAATACCTGCGGCTGGCGGCCAGCCAGCGCTGGCTGATCGCGGTCGGCGTGCTGCTGTCGCTGGGCGGCTTTGCCGGCGATGTCGGATTTTCGGCACTCAAGCGCCGGCTCGGCATCAAGGATTTTTCGCAGCTCATTCCCGGCCACGGCGGCATCCTCGACCGGGTCGACAGCCTGGTGCTGACCGCCCCCCTGCTCTACGTCGCACTGCGCTATACCATCAACCAGGAAATGGGCTACCTATGAAAATCGAACAGCCAAGTGCGTGGACCGCGAGCGAATCGGGTTTCGACGGCGCCGACGGCACGCGGCTGTTCTACCGCAGCTGGCGGCCGCTGGCCGACGCCAGGCGCGCCCTGGTCTTCCTGCACCGCGGGCACGAGCACTCCGGACGCATCGGTCCGCTGGTCGAGCAGTTCGGGCGGCATGACGCCTGGGCTTTCGCGTTCGACGCGCGCGGCCACGGGCACTCGCCGGGCGAACGCGGTTTCGCGCCCGGTTTCGACACCATGGTCCAGGACCTCGACAGCTTTGTGGCGCACATCGAGCGCGCCCACGGCATCGCCCGCGAGAACATGGTCGTCGTGGCCAACAGCGTGGGCGCGGTGATCGCCGCCACCTGGCTGCACGACTACGCACCGCGCGTGCGCGGCGTGATCATGGCCGCGGCGGCTTTCAGCATCAAGCTGTACGTGCCGCTGGCCAAACCGTCGTTGCGGCTGGCGCGCCGCTTCAAGCCCGATCTTGCGGTGACCAGCTATATCCGGCCCGGCATGCTGACCCACTCGGCCGAGCAGGCCGCCGCGTACGGCGCCGATCCGCTGATCGCCAAGGCGATCTCAGCCAAAATCCTGCTGGAGCTGGCCGACACCGCCAAGCGCGTGGTGGCCGACGCCGCCGCCATCGACGCGCCGGTCCTGATGCTGGCCGCCGAGCGCGATTTCGTCGTCAGCCTGGCGCCCCAGCAGCGCTTTTTCGAGCGCCTGTCGTCGCCGCTGAAACGCTTCGTGGTGCTGGAAGACTGCTACCACGCGGTGTTCTACGAACGCGATACCCGCGTGGCGATCGAAGAAAGCCGCAGCTTCATCGACAACTGTTTCGGGCAAGAGCTGCCGCCGCTGAAGCAGTACCGCTATGCGGACCGGGCCAGCCACAGCGCCAGGTGCTACGAAGCGATGAAAAAAGGCGATGGCGCCGGCGTGCTGGCGTCGCTGTCGTACCGGCTCCAGCGCAGCATGCTGCACTCGATCGGCCACCTGAGCGACGGTATGAGGATCGGCCTGACCCACGGCTTCGATTCGGGCGCCTCGCTCGATTATGTGTACCGCAACCAGGCCGGCGGGCGGCTGGGCATCGGCAAGTTCATCGACCGCGGCTACCTCGACGCGGTCGGCTGGCGCGGCATCCGCCTGCGCAAGGTGCATCTGCAAAGCGCGCTGTCGGCGCTGATCGCCGCCCATCGCGGCCCCGCGCCGCTGCGCATACTCGATGTGGCGGCCGGCTCCGGGCGCTATGTGCTGGAGACCCTCAAGCGCTTCCAGGATGTGCCGATGGAGGCGACACTGCGCGACTTCGCCCAGCACAACCTGGATCAGGCACGCCGGCTGGCCGAACGGCTTGACCTCCAGGCCGCTGTGCGCTTCCAGCTGCGCGACGCCTTCGACAGCGCCAGCTATCGGCTTGAAGACGGGCAGTACGACATCGTGATCGTCTCGGGACTGTACGAGCTGTTCGCGGAAAACGCGCCGGTGGTGCGCTCGCTGCGCGCCATCGGGGGCGCGATGCGCGATGGCGCGCACCTGATCTACACCGGCCAGCCTTGGCATCCGCAACTCGACATGATCGCGCACACGCTCGGCAATCACCAGGGCAAGCCGTGGATCATGCGTCCGCGTCCGCAGGCCGAACTCGATGGCCTGGTGGCGGGCGCGGGCTGCCGCAAGATCGCCACGCAGATCGGCCTGGAAGGCATTTTTACCGTGTCGGTGGCGCGGAAAACCGCAGCGCCTGACCCAGACGATTGAATACGGTCCACAGCGACAGCAGCAGGATCAGCCCGAGCGCGCCGTTCAGCCATGCGGGCGCGGCGCCGCTCCACAGCATGATGGCCAGCACGCTGAAGGCGAAGGCGCGGTCGCTCTTGCCCATCGGCCCGTCGAAACGGCGCGCGATCCCGATCGACAGCGCCAGCACCCCGGCGAATTCGGCCAGCAGCGCCGTCACCGCCACGCCGACCGCCAGCGGCGCCGAGATGCCGGGCGCCAGCGCGAACGGCAGGTACAGCGCGGCATCGGATACCTGATCGCACATTTCGTTGAGCAGCGCGCCCAGTCTGGTGGTTTGGCCGGTGGCTCCGGCCAGCATGCCGTCGATGGCGTTGAGCGCCATCCGCAGCAGCATGAACGCGGGCACGCAGAGCCACAGCGCGGCGCCGGCTGGATTGAGGGCCAGCGCCATGCCGTAAGCGAGCGAGAGCAGCATGGCGAACACGGTCACCTGATTGGGTGTGACGCGCAGGCGGCCCAGCCCATCAAGCAGGGGGCGCAGCAGTTGCTGGAAGCGTGGCTTGAGCTGGTAGATCGATACGGTCATGGGGGTGCCGCTCCATGTATAAATTGGCAATGAATATACTACGGCTGTAACCCATCGCACAATGCAGATAGACGATGCGCCCCGCAGCGATGTGCCGCGCGACGGCGCCGACCGCCAGCTCGATGGCATCCATCGGCGGCGCCACCAGGTCCAGCATCGGCACGTGCACATAATGGGCGCCGCGCAGCGCTGGCGTCTCGCTCAGTTCGTTGGCCAGATCGATGACGGCGCAGCCGGGCGGCAGCATTGCCGCCTCGCTCGCGCTCAGCCTGCGTCCGGCCAGCAGCTGCGCAGTCATCTGCCTGAACGCGGTCTTCTCGTAGCGGCGCACGCATTGCCAGGTCATCCAGTAGCCCAGCAGGTAGGGCCAATACAGCAGATAGCTCGATAAGGGATAGCCTGCGCCGCGCTTGCGCAGGAAGTCCGCGTCCGCGCGGGCATAGGCCAGCGCGATGGCAAGCGGATACAGCGCCAGCGGCCATGGGCAGGTCAGGGCCAGCACGCCGGCGCCCATCACATAATTGAAGGCCACGCTCGCCTTGCGCACCAGCGCGATGGCGGCGGCGCCGAGCAGCAGACCGCCCGCCACGTCGATGGCGTGGTGCTGCCAGGTGAACAGCGTCGACACCGCCACCAGCGCCAGCCACGCCCTGCCGACCGCACTACGGAACACGGTACCGAAGATCACGCAGTACGCCACGTGCAGCGACGGAAACTGGTTGTACGGCTGGTCCACCAGCGCCAGCAGCTCGAACAGCGCGCTTGGGAACGCCGCGTCGACAAGCGGGCGCGTGCCGGAAAAGCGCAGCGGATAGAGCACGAAGATCAGGCTGGCGGCGATGGTGGCGAACAGCAGGCGGGCGCTCAACACCCGATCGTCGCGCGCAACCCAAAAACTGGCGACGAACAGCGCGCCGGAAGTCATGTAGGGCACCACCATCCAGGGGATGAAGGCAATCGCGCTGTCGATGCCGAACACGATGTGGCGCGTCACGCCGGCGCGCTGCGCGGCCAGGTTGGCCACGGTGTAGCAGAGGCCGAACACGGCCAGATTGAGCAGCAGGTGCAAGGTTCTTCTGAGCGCCATCGAAAAAGTTCCTGTTGCACTTCCGTCAATTAGGGCATCATTCTAGCCCATGACGGATCTGCATAAATATCAGCGCTGCATGGTGATGGCCGGAGGCGGATTCCGCTTCGGCTACTACCTGGGCATGCATGCCGCGGCCGAGGAAGTGGGCATGGCGCCGGACCTGCTGCTGGCCAGCTGCGGCGGCTCGATCGCGGCGGCCGTGATCCAGGCCCTGCCCGACGACGGCGCGCGCCGCCGCTGGGTGGCTTCGCGCCCCATGTACGACTTTTTGTGCGGCCTGCAGTCGACTCCGAAGGCGGCGCCGGGGCGCTCGTTGGTCCATGCCGTGCGGCGCGCTGTGCGGCGCAGCGGCGCCGCGCGCATCCCCGATCTGTTCGACGACTACATGTTCGACGTGCCCGCGCGCTTGCCGCTGCCGCCGATGTCCCGGCCGTCGGTTGCTGTCGCCATCGTCGGCGCGAAGCTGCTGTTCAAACCGGAAGACGTGGGCCAGCCGCGCGCCGGACGCCGGCTGTTTGCCGAAGCGGTGTTCTGCCCTGCGCGCGCGGCATGCCTGCTGAGCGATGCGCGCTCGCCCATGCACGATCCGCGCTGGGGCGGCGATGCCATCGCGCCGCGCCTGATCGCCGACGCCGACATGCCGGTGGCGGACGCGGTGCGCATCTCGATCGCCGACATGTTTTACTTTCGCTGCCACTCGCGCGGCGCGGAGCATTACAGCGGCGGGGTGATCGACCTGTTCCCGATCGAGGTAGCGCATATGCTGGCCGAGAGCGTGATCATGGAGCGCAAAGCTCCGTTCAACCGTTTGCTGGCCCTGCCCGCCTTGCGCAGCGTGTTCGGCATCGACGGCAACGTGCGTCTGCGCCACGTGCATGCGCAGCACGCCGATGCCTGGATCGATACGTCCGACATGGACCGCGCGCTCAGGTCGAACGGCGTGCGCAAGCGGCTGGCATGGCGCGAAAACCGCATTCGCCTCACGCCGGCGCCGGATTACGCCGCCTATGCCGCCGGCATCGACGCGCAGTGGCAGTTCGGCTACCGCTGCGCCATGAAAGCCTTCAAGCCATGAATGTGATGATCATCGGCGGCACCAGCGGCATGGGCCTGGGATTGGCGCGTCATTATCTGAAACAGGGCGCGCGGGTGGCCGTTTGCGGGCGCGATGTGTCGAAGGCCGATGCGCAGCTGGTGGCGTACGAGTTCGATATCGCCGAGCGTGCGCTGGTTGATGCGGCGGTGGAAAGCTTTGCACGGGATGGGCTGGATCTGCTGGTCGTCAGCGCTGGCTGCTATGGCGACGCGGCGGCGCTGGCGGCCGATCCTGGGGTTGCCGGGCGCATGATGGCGACCAATGTGCGGGGGCTGATGAACGCCTTCGATGCCGGCGCGCGGGTGATGCGGCGCGGCGGGCAGTTGGCCGCCATCGCGTCGGTGGCCGGGCTGCTGCGCGATTATCCGGGCGCATCCCTGTACAGCGCGAACAAGCGCGCCGTGATCGCCTTGTGCGGCTTGTACCGCAAGACGCTGGAGGGTATCGATGTCACCGTGATCGTGCCCGGCTATGTGGATACGGCCAGGCTGCGTGAACTCAATGGAGGCGATGCCAGCGGCAAGCCGTTCTTGGTCAGTGAAGCGCGGGCGGTGGAGAACATCGCCCGTGCGATCGCGGCGCGCAGGGAAACGGCGGTGTTCCCCTGGCAGATGCTGTGGCTGATCCGGCTATTCAATCTGCTGCCGGTTTTTTTGCGCCGGCTGCGCCGCAAGTGACGTCGTCCTCGCGAACGCGGGGACGACAGCATCAGTCCAGCGAATCCTTCAGCTTTTCTTCCGCGTCACCCAGCTTTTCCTGGGTCTTTCCCTCAACCTGATTCTTCAAGCCCTTGACCTGCTGTTCCGTACTTCCCACCAGCTTGCCGGCTTCTTCCTGAATCTTGCCGCCAATATCTTGCAGTTTGCCGTTGATTTGGTTGCCATTCATGTTGAGCTCCTTGTTATCGTTGGTGAGGTCAGCATATCGCCCCACCCGGCAGCCCTCTGTTCGGATACGCACATAGCAAAAAACCCGGCGTCGAAGCCGGGTTTTCAAACAGCGCGCCGGGGCGCCTAGCGGTTGCCGCGGTCGATCGCGTCTTTCAGATCGCCAGTCTTTTCCTGCACCTTGCCTTCAACCTGCTTGCCCAGCCCTTTGGCTTGCTGCTCACTGCTGCCGACTACCTTGCCGACTTCTTCCTGGATCTTCCCGCCAATGTCTTTGGCTTTGCCTTTGATTTGGTCCTGGTTCATGTCCTTACCTCTTTGGTGAGTGACTAAAATCGCACTGCCTGCGTGCGAAATCAAAGTATCTTCCCCAATGCAAAGTTGTTCTGTTCGCTAATTAACCATTCTGGACAATTGATTTGCGCCACACGCTGGCCAGCCAGGGCTGCTGCTCGAGCGGCAAGCCTTGCGGCCGGTAGTAATGGTGTACATACTCGAAGCCGGCCACATTCATGAACTGCTGCCACTGCGCCAGATCGTGGTAGCTGCCATAGCGCTCACCGATCCACCCTTCCTGGTTCTGCCCGCGCGGGTTGGAGGCGAACAGCACGCCGCCCGGCTTGAGGCAGGCGTGCAGCTCGCCCAGCACCTTGGGCAGGGCCGCGCGCGGAACGTGAAACAGCACGGCGTTGGCGAACACCCCGTCGAAGCGGGCGGGCGGCAGGTCGAGGTGAACCAGATCCTGCCGCCACACCTCGCAGCCGCTGTAGGCGCGCGCCATCCCGACAAAGCGCGCCGCGCCGTCCACGCCGATGGCGCGGTGCCCGAGCGCGCTGAAGGTCTTCAGGTCGCGCCCCGGCCCGCAGCCGACGTCAAGGATGGTGTACGGCGCCTCGCCGTCGATCGCCTGCAGCAGCGCGGCGATGTTCTGGCTGACATCGTGATCGATCGTGCCGTGGAAGAACTGCTCGGCGTTGCGCTCGTAGTGCTCGAGCGTACGCCGGGTGATTGCGTCGATGTCCGGCTCGCTCACCATACCCGCACACGCTCCTCGGGTGCCAGGTACAGCGTCTGGCCGGGCTTGACGTCGAAGGCCTTGTACCACGCGTCGATATTGCGCACGATGGCGGTGCGGTACGGCGCCGGCGCGTGGCCGTCGGTCAGGATGCGCTGGCGCAGGGCCGGCTCGCGCACCTTGGTTTGCCAGGCGCGCGCAAACCCGGTGAAAAATTCGCGGTCGGCTTCGGGTGGCACCGGCTTGCCGCCGAAGCTGGCGTGGTAGCCATCGAGCGAGGCGGCCACGCCGGCCAGGTCGGCCAGGTTTTCGCTCAGGGTCAGCTGACCATTGACCGCCAGATCGGGGAACGGCTTGTAGGCGGAGAACTGCGCCACCAGCTTGCTCGATGCGGCCTTGAAATGCTCCATGTCGGCCTTGGTCCACCAGTCGCGCAGGCGGCCCTGGGCGTCGAACTGGGACCCCTGGTCGTCGAAGCTGTGGCTGATCTCGTGGCCGATGATCGAGCCGATCGCGCCGTAGTTGACGGCGTCGGATGCGGCCCCGTCGAAGAACGGCGGCTGCAGGATCGCCGCGGGCATGTTAATGGCGTTCTGCACCGGCAGATTGACCGCGTTGACCAGATGCGGCGGCATGGCCCATTCGGTGTTGTCCGGCTTTTTCTTGAGCTTGGCGATGGCGCGCGCATAAGCGAATTCCTCGGCGCGCTGGGCGTTGCCGTAGGCGTCGGTCGGCGACACCTGCAAACCCGAGTACGACATCCAGTGGTCCGGGTAGCCGACGCCGACGTACAGCGACTTGAGCTTTTGGCGCGCCTGCGCGCGCGTGGCCGGAGCCATCCAGTCGAGCTTTTCGATGCGGCGATCAAATGCGGCGATGATGTTGGCCACCATCTTTTGCACGCGCGCCTTGTGCTCGGCGGGGAAGTAGCGCTCCACGTACATGCGCCCTACCGCTTCGTCCAGCGCGGCGTTGGTGGCGGCCAGCGCGCGCTTCCAGCGCAGCGCCTGCTGCGGCGTGCCGGCCAGGACTTTGGCATGCAGATTGAAGTATTCCTCGCCGAAGGCTTTGGGCAGCACGCCGGCGAAGCGGCTGATCTGGTGGAAGGCCAGGTAATCCTTCCATTGGGCCAGCTCGCCGTCGGCCACCAGCCTGGCGGCGCCGCTGACCGCGCCCGGATGCCAGACGATGAAGCGCTGCGCGTCGTTCAGGCGTGCGCTGTCGAAGAAGGTTTTCCAGTCGATCCCGGGCGCCTTGCGGCGGAAATCGGTCAGGGTCCAGGTGTTGTTGGCCTTCTGCACATCAGCCGACACTTCGCGGCTGGTGTGGGACTGGGCGATCTTCATTTCCAGGTCGAACACGCGTGCCGCGCGCGCGTCGGCGTCGTCGACACCGGCCAGCCTGAACATGGCCGCGATGTGCTGGCGGTACGCATTGCAGTAGCCCTGCATGCGCTCGCCGGCATCGAGGTAGTAGGCGCGGTCGGGCATGCCGAGCCCGCCCTGCAGCAGGTAGGGCACGTTGTGCGCAGGATCGTTCAGGCTCTTCGATACCCACAGCCCGAACAGGTTTTCGGTGTGGAAGTTGGTGTCGTTGAGCGGGTCGACGTCGGCCCGCAGCGACGCGCCCAGCGCGCGCACCAGCGCGGCCTTGTCGCCGATGGCGGCGATGCGCTCGAGCGCGGGTTTGAGCGGGGCAATGCCACGCTGTTCGATCGCCGCTTCGTCCATGAAGGCGCGGTAATAGTCGGCCACCTGGCGGACATCGGGGCGCGCCTTGGGATCGGCGGCGGCCGCTTCGATCAGCTTGGCGATGCGCTCGTTGCTGGTCTCGGCCATGGCGGCGAACGCGCCCCAGCTGCTGCGGTCGGCCGGGATCTCGGTCCTGGCCTGCCATTCGCCATTGACATAGTTATAGAAGTCGTCGCCGGGCAATACCGCCAGTGCCGCCGCCTGCGCGGGCGGCGGCGCGGTCTGGGCGGGGGCATGCGCGGGGACCAGGGTGGCGCCCAGCAGCGCCAGAATCAATGCGGCTTGTTTGCTCATGATTGTCCTTTGTCGAAAATGTTCAACAGGTTTATCAGCAATTACGCCAGCGCGGCGCGCAGCTGTGGCAGCAGGCGCGCCTTGAGCGCGGCACGCGTGCGGATCGCGTTGGCGACGCGCTTGGCGTCGCCCTGCGCGTCCGCGTCCAGATGGTCGCGCACGAATTTTTCCATCATGTCGGCATGGGCCGGATTGCTGGAGCTGGCCACGACGTTGGGAAAGAATGCACTGCGCGAGATGGCTTCCTGGTCGCGCAGCAGCGTATCGCTGTGCTTGACGGCGAAGGCCCAGGCCTGGTCGATGTGGCCGGCGCCGGCAATCCACGGCACCATGCGCACGGTCTGCTGGGCCGGCAGCTCGGGCGAGGCCACCAGCGCCAGCGCGCGCGCGCTCAAGGCGGGATCGGCGGCGCGTGTGAGGGCGCGCACGAAGCGGCCGCGTTCCTCGCTGGTCTGGGCCTTCAGCGCGCGCTCGGTGAGCGCGGCGTGGGTGGCCAGGTCGGCGTTGCGCCCGACCACGCCGAGCACAACGTCGATCAACGACGGCGACAGGCTGGACGGATCGGCCAGGTAGCGCGAAAAACGCCGGCGCGCTTCGGCGATCACGCCCGGCTCGTCGGCGTCGGCCAGGGCACTGGCCAGGCGGCTGCGCACCAGCCGCTCTTCGACGCTGTCGGACGGCTTGTCGTCCCAGCCCATGCGCTCGAACTTCGGCTTGATCAGCTTGACGATGTAGCGGCGCAGCTGCGCGCGTTCGGGTTCGCCTTCGGCCAGCCGGTCGAGTTCGCGCAGGTTGGCCAGGATGGCATCCCACACCGCCACGCGCGCTTCGTCGCCGTAGGACGACGCCAGCTTGAGGTAGCTGCCCAGGTCCATGCGGCCGGCCTGCACCATGCCCCAGGCATCGCTTTGCAGCCGCAGGCGGGTGGCGTCGGACAGGCTGGCCGTCTGGGCCGCCAGGGCGGCGAAGCTGGCCGGGTCGTACTGCACGCGGTAGTAGCCGACGCTGTCGGGATCGACCACCAGGGTGCCGTCGCAGCCGGGCAGCGTGAATTTGGCGGACTGCTCGGCCAGCATCACGGTCTGCGCCTTGGCGCCCGCCTTGCCCAGCTGGACCGGCACGTGCCACAGGCGCTTGTCGAGGGCCGGTTCATCCAGGCGGAACTGTTCCTGGCTGAGCGTGACCTTGCGCTTGCCGCCTTCGCAGACCTGCTCGACCTTCACCAGCGGGAAGCCGGGCTGGGTGGTCCAGTCGGACGCCAGCCTGGCGACCGGCTTGCCGGAGGCCTGTTCCAGCGCCAGCCACAGGTCGGCGCTGGTGGTGTTGGAATATTTGTGGCGCGCCATGTAGGCGCGCATGCCTTTGCGGAAGGCGTCTTCGCCGAGATAGGCTTCGAGCATGCGCAGGAAGGCCTGGCCCTTGATGTAGGTGATGCCGTCGAAGGCGTTGGCGGCCTGCGCTTCGGTGCTGACCGGGGTCTGGATCGGATGGGTGGTCTTGCGCGCGTCCAGGTTCATCACCGGTTCGCGGTCGGCCAGGCTGTCGAGCTGCGGCTGCCATTCGGGGTGGAAGTGCTCGGTCGCCTTGGTGCCCATCCACGAGGCGAAGCCTTCGTTGAGCCAGAGGTTGTCCCACCACGCCATGGTCACCAGATTGCCGAACCACTGGTGCGCCATTTCGTGCGCATTGACGGCGAAGGAATCCTGGCGGGTCTTCTCCGGGCTGGTCTTGGGATCGACCAGCAGCACCGCTTCGTTGTAGACGATGGCGCCCCAGTTTTCCATGGCGCCGTTGAAGCCGCCCGGCACCGCGATCTGATCGAGCTTGGCCAGCGGGTACGGGATGCCGAAGTAGTTGTTGTAGTAGCGCAGCAAGTCCTTGCTGGAGTTGAGCGAATAGTCCGCGCTGGCGATCTTGCCGGCGGTGGTGACGATGCCGATGTCGACGCCGTCCTGCCTGGCGCTGACGCGTTCCAGTTCGCCCGCCACCAGCACCACCAGGTAGCTCGGCATTTTAGGCGTGACGCCGAAGGCGATGCGCTGCAGGCCGCCGTCGAGCGCTTCCTGGCGCTCGACCGGCGTATTCGAATAGGCCTTGACGCCGGCCGGCAGGTCGACCGTCAGCTTGTAGGTGGCGCGGAAGGCCGGCTCGTCCCACAGCGGCAGCATGCGGCGCGCGTCGGTCGGCTCCATCTGGGTCGCGAGCATCCTGCGCTCGGCGCCGCCGGCCTTGTAGTTCATGTAAAACAGGCCGCGCGCCTCGCGGTTGATCTTGCCGTGGAATTTGAGCGCCAGCTGGTAGCGCCCCGGCGCGAGCGGCCGCGCCAGCCGGAAACTGACGGTCTGCCGGGCCTGGTCGATGAGCGGCGTCAGCGTCAGGTCGCCGATGACGCGCCCCGACAAGGTGGCGGCGTCGATGCCGATGCCGTCGGCGTTGAGCATGATCAGCGAGGTCGCCTTGAGCACGTCGATCTCGACCGTCTCCGAACCGAGGAAGGTGTTGGCGGCCATGTCCGGCACCAGATGGGCGGCGTATTGCAGCGGCACGACATCCTTGGGCAGCTTGCCCGGCGTGGCGGCGAACGAGTACGGCGCTTCGGCCAGCGCCGGCGCGCCGGCCAGGGTCAGAGCGGCTGCCAGCGCCAGCACGGTGGGAGAGAGTCGCATAACGTGAATTTTCAGGAAAAGTTGTCCAGACTACACTTTAGCCCGGCGCGCGCGCCCGCGCCAGTGCGCTTGCGACGAACTGCAGCCGGGGCCGATAGTCTGCAAGATACAAGGCGTGTTCCGCAGCAACGAGAGTGTGGCGTGTGCGGCCGAATCGTACTATAGTCAAATCGCCCACCGAGAGGCGAAGGAGACACGATGGACATCGACGCACTGCTGCACAATCCCAATTGCCTGCCGACCGCACCGAAAGTGGTCGACGAGCTGATCAGCAGCTTCCTGTATCCCAACGTGTCGGTCGACGAGATTGCCCGCAAGCTGTCCACCGATCCGGTGCTGTCGGCCAAGCTGCTGCGCCTGGCCAATTCGGCCTACTACCACGTCTCGCGCACCATCGGTAACATCGACGACGCCATCCGCATGCTCGGCTTCGTGACGGTGCGCACGCTGGTCATCAGCTCCGGCCTGGTGAGCGGCTTCAAGGCCGTGCCCGGGCTGGACCTGAAGCGCTTCTGGCGCTACAGCCTGAATACGGCGGTCGCGGCCAAGTGGCTGGCCAGGGAGGCGGCCGACAGTACCGAACTGGCCTTCACCATCGGCATGATGCACGCGCTGGGCCAGCTGGTGATCCACACCGGCCTGCCCGAGGAAGCGCAGGAACTCGACAAGCTGACCGGGGTGTATGAGCCGGGACGCAGCGCGGCCGAACTGGACGCCTTCGGTTTCGATGCCGGCGCGGTCGGCGCGGAACTGGCGCTGCGCTGGAAATTCCCGGATATTTTCGCCGCCACCATCCGTGCGTTTGCCGATCCGGCCCAGCATGGCGAGTGGAGCCGCCTGCCGGCGATCGTGCATCTGGCGGTGTGGCGCGCGCAGGCGCAGGAAAACGAGCTTGACGCCGACGAGATGGCCGCCACCTTGCCGGTGGACGTGGTGCGCTCGCTGGAACTCGATCCGGATACCCTGCTGGACGAGATGCCGCCGCTGTCGGAACTGGCGGAAGGACTGGAAGAACTGGTGCGCTAACTTGGAGGCTGTTTCAAAATGGGCATTGAAACAGCCTCGTACCGCGAAGTCAATGATGTTGGTATTACCACAAAATAAGTTGAAAATTTTTACGAATTCTTTCAAAAACGCCTAAAGTTTTCAACCGCAGCGCCGTTATGGAAGGACACGCGGTAATCCGCCGACACTTTTTTGGGTGCGCACATGACTTCCAACGACGTCCTCTCGATGTACGAAACGATCGCCGGCCTCACCGCCCGCATGGCGCTGGCCGCTCAGCATGGCGACTTCGAGACCCTGGCCCGCCTGGAAACCCAATGCGCGGCCGAATCTGCCGCAGCCTCGGGCGGCGCGCCTGCCCTGACCGGCGCCTCGCGCCAGCGCAAGATCGACCTGCTCAGGCAGATCATGGCCAACGACCGCGCCGTGCGCGCCGTGACCGAGCCCTGCCCGGTCGAGCATGCCATGCGCGCCCCGACCCACTGAGAAACTTGAACGAATAATAAAAAAAGCGCCGCGCGGCGCTTTTTTTATTGCCGCCCTCGCGAACGCGGGGGACGGCGTGAATTCAGGAGAGCGAACACCAGGTATCTCCTGGTGTCGCCTCGAGCCGGTTGCGCCGGCGTCCGCTGCTCACTGTCGGCGAGCGGACCGCTTCCAGAACAGGCGTTTCCTCAACGATTGTCTGTTCATCGCGCCACGCTATCGGTGGTGGCTGCGCCAGACCCATGTTCCGTCTTTCGTGATTCCTCGGAACCACGGAAATCAGTATAGCTTAGTTTGCGAAGTTGTGTAGACGAGTTAGTGTGCTGCGATATTTACGCAACACACTATTGCTCCGCGCTCGGTTCGGCCGCCGCCACGTCGGCCGGCTTGCGCTTGAAGCGGCTTGTCAGCCTGCTCAGCAATCCGGACGAAGGCGCCTGCCCGGCCTTGGCTTTGCGGCGCTTGAGCAGCACGAACACGGCGCCGCCGACGACCAGCAGGAAAGCGATGCCGCCGCCCACCAGCAGCCACGGGAACGGCGCCTTCTCCTTCTTGGGTTTCCTGGGTGGCGGCGGCGGCGTTGGATGCACGGCCGGCGCCGGCGCTTCGTGCGCGACCGGCTCCACCCTGCCCTCGATCGACGCCTGCAGCTGCTTGACCTTTTCTTCCAGCTCGACGATCCGCGCCGACAGCAAGCCGTTCTTGTAGTCGAGCGCCGCGCAGGTGCGCAGCTGCTCGGCATTGACCTGCGGACAGGCCGCCGGCGCAGCCGCGCGCGCGCGCGGCGGAGGCGGCTCCGGAACCACGGCCGCCGCCGGCGGGGCGACCGCGACCGGGGCCGGGGGCGGGGGCGGCGCCGGGTCCGGGCTCAGCCACAATGTCACCTGGCGCAGATGGCGCTTCACGCCATCGTTCAATTCGAGGAACAGGTGCACATGCTCGGCCTCGGCCGGCTTGATCGAGGTGATGTGCAGGAACTGGCGCTGGTCGCGCCGCATCACCGACATCGTCACGCTGGACAGCACGGGTGGCACGGCAATGTTGGCGCCGCGATAAACATTTGGATTGGCCAGCCGTACCTGCACCGGTACGGCCGGGTCGGCCATGCCGGTCAGTTCGATGTCGGCCACCAGCGGCTGGCCGATGAAGGAGCGCACCGCCACCTCGCCCAGCTCGGCAGCTTGGGCAAGAGCGAGCCAGCAGCCCAGGATCAGGCCACTGCCGAGGTGGAAAAAGCGGGCGGAGCGAAACTCTGGCATAGTCGATTGAGTGTATCAGCAATGGCTACGGCGATGCGAACTTGTAGCCCTGCTGTAATTAACGCGCGTTGGAGTAAACTCTTTAATCCCGCTCTCATCCCATATAGGTTTCTTCCCATGGAAAATCGTATCGAGAAGGACAGTTTCGGCCCCATCAACGTGCCGGCCGCGCATCTCTGGGGTGCCCAGACTCAGCGCTCCCTGGAATTTTTCGCCATCTCCAGCGAGCGCATGGCGCCGGAACTGGTGGCGGCGCTGGCCCAGGTCAAGCGCGCGGCGACGGCCGTCAACAAGTCGCTCGGCCTGCTGCCGGCGGACAAGGCGCAAGCCATCATCCAGGCCGCCGACGAAGTGCTGGAGGGCCGCCATCCCGACGAATTTCCCCTGGCCGTGTGGCAGACCGGGTCCGGCACGCAAAGCAATATGAACATGAACGAAGTGCTGGCCAACCGCGCTTCGGAACTGCTGGGCGGGCCGCGCGGCGAAGGCCGCCTGCTGCACCCTAACGACCACGTCAACATGGGCCAGTCGTCCAACGATATCTTCCCCACCGCGATGCACGTGGCGGCCAGCCAGGCGCTGCTGCAGAAAGTGCTGCCCGCGCTGGCGCGCCTGCGCGGCACCCTTGAGATCAAGGCGCGCGAATTTGCCGACATCGTCAAGATCGGCCGCACCCACCTGCAGGACGCCACTCCGCTGACATTGGGGCAAGAATTTTCCGGCTATGTGGCACAGCTGGAACACTCGGAACATGCCCTCAAGCAGGCCGCCCCCGCCCTGCTGCTGCTGGCCGCCGGCGGCACCGCGGTGGGCACCGGGCTCAATACCCACCCGGATTTCGCGCCGCGCATGGCCGCCGAACTGGGTTCGCGCATCGGCCTCTCCTTCAAAAGCGCACCGAATAAATTTGCCGCCCTGGCCGGGCACGATGCCCTGGTCAGCGCGCACGGCGCCATGAAAACCCTGGCCACGGCCTTGAACAAGATCGCCAACGACGTGCGCTGGATGGCCTCCGGACCGCGTTCCGGCCTGGGCGAAATCACCATCCCCGAGAACGAGCCGGGCAGCTCGATCATGCCGGGCAAGGTCAACCCGACCCAGTGCGAAGCGCTGACCATGCTGTGCTGCCAGGTGATGGGCAACGATGTCGCCATCAGCCTGGGCGGCGCGTCCGGCAACTTCGAGCTGAATGTCTTCAAGCCCATGATCGTGCATAACTTCTTGCAAAGCGCGCGCCTGCTGGCCGACGGCATGCAGTCGTTTAACGAGCACTGCGTCAAGGGAATCGAACCGAACCGCGCCCGCATCGGCGAGCTGATGGAGCGCTCGCTGATGCTGGTGACAGCGCTGGCGCCGCATATCGGCTATGATCGCGCTGCCCAGATTGCCAAGAAAGCACAACACGAGGGATTAAGCTTGAAACAGGCGGCGCTGCAACTGGGCTATGTGGACGAACAGCAGCTCGATGCCTGGATCGTTCCGCTGGCCATGACCCGTCCCGGTCTGTGACTCACCCACTCTTATCGAAAGGTCGACCATGTCTGGCTTTAGCATCAATATCGAACAAAAAACTTTGGAGGGTAACAACTTCCGCGAAGTGCTGTACACCACGGCGCGCAGCCAGCTGGTCATCATGACCCTGCAGGCGGGCGAGGAAATCGGCATGGAGCATCACACCGGCCACGACCAGTTCATTCGTGTCGAGGAAGGTGAAGGCGTGGCCATTCTCGATGGCGAGGAGCATCCGCTGGTCGATGGCACCGCAGTGGTGATTCCGGCCGGGACCGAGCACAACGTGATCAATACATCACAGACCGCGCCGCTGCGCCTGTACACCCTGTACACGCCGCCCGAGCATCCGGACGGCATCGTGCACCGGACCAAGTCCGAGGCCGACGCGTACGAACAGCAGCACGGGCACTAAAAGTCGATGCCGTAGCGCGCGCCCAGGGTTATGCCGCGCTGCACGCCCGGGGTGCCGTCGACGCTGGCGATGCCGGCGCTTTTGGTGGGTGCAATCAGGGCCAGGCCGGCGCTGTCGCCCTTGACGAGTAATTTACGTGCCGACAGGCCGACGCTGAATGCGGCGGCCATCGAGGGCGTCGCCTCGGACAGCAAGGCGGCGTTGCGCACGCCGGTAGTGCGGCCAAACGAGGCCATGCCGACCAGCGCCACCGACGGCGTCAGCGCATAGCCGACCGATACGGAAGTGAACGCGGTGCGCGTGGCCTGGCTCCAGGGGGCGCCCTCGGCCTGCTGGCGAGCCAGCAGCGCCTTGGCCTGGCGAATCGCGCCCACCTTTACATTGGCATAACCCCATTCCAGCTTTTGATCGAATTCGATGCCGGCCAGCGAACGGCCCGGCGCCGACGCGCCCAGCGGCAACAGATCGCTGAGCGCGGCGCGGCCAGACAACAATCCCAGCCGCAGACGGCGGCCCTCGGACATGGTCAAGGTCAGGCCGACATTGCGCTCGCGCTGCAAGGCCGTTGGCAACACCACCACAGTGGCGCGCGCGTCGCGCAGCTCAGGCAGCGGCGCGCCGTTCGCGAAGAGCGGCGCGGCCGAGGCGGCGTGCAGTGCGGGACCGAGGCTTGCCGCCAATAGGAATTTGTTCATGATTGAAACGCTCCATTGCTGACCTTCAGCTTAGCACCGCTATTCCGTTCGGCAACAACTATTTCTGCGCCTGAACACGATTTCAGACACAATTACGACAGCCGACGTGACACTCCTGTAAACTCCGGCACGTAGGCGCACCTGGGTGGAACAGCACAATAGACGAGGATGAAATGCAAAAAATGAATTTTGAACTGGCCGGCGAGTTCGTCGAGCTCAATCAGCTGCTCAAGCTGGTCGGCGTATGCGACAGCGGCGGTGCCGGCAAGGCCATCGTGGCCAGCGGCGAGGTGGCCGTGGACGGCAACCGCGAACTGCGCAAGACCGCCAAGATCCGCGCCGGCCAGATCGTCACCCTGGGCGACGTGCGCATCCATGTGGTGGGCGGGCCGACCGATGGCGCCTGAAGCACGGCAATCGCAAATTGTTCTTGCGTTACGGAAATATTAGTTTATTCTGGGAAGATAGCACCAGGGGGTGTACGCAGCGCGTACACAACAGGAAAACACGATCTTTTGCTTGTCTATATCATAACGATATCGAAACCGGTTGAGGGTAGCCGCAATGAGTAACCCCGAAGAACAATCCCTCATGCAAGAACGATTGATCGGCGATCTGCGCATGGTCATCGAAAATGCCGAAGAGCTGCTGAAGAACACCGACCAGTACGCGGGCGGTGTTTATCACGGCGCGCGCAGCCGGCTCGCAAAGGCGCTGCAGGTGGCCACCGACGAACTGGCGCGCATCGAAGATATTCAACTCACCCGCATGATGAAGGCGACCGCCGCGGCCAATCTGCTGCACGAGGACGCCACGGGCGAAGCGCGCCTGATGCGCGCCTTCCGCTAGGACGCTAGCTCAGCGGCACCAGCACGCGGCAGTCCAGCCACAGCGCCAGATTGGCCGCCAGGTCGAACCCCGGGGCTACGGCAAACGCCAGATCGAGCGCGTCGCCCATGCGCACGCCCTCGCCCAGCGCCCTGAGCGCCGCCTCAGCCGCCCGGTCAAGGCAATACAAGCGCACATCGAACTGCGGGCGCGCGATCAGCGCGCGCGACGGCGCCTGCATCGACTGCGGGAACGGCGCCGTATCGCCGTCGGTTCGATGCGCCAGCCACAAAGGCACCACCGCCCATTCCGACGCGAACAGCGAGCAGGCCGGGTGCACCGTGAAGCGCGCACTCTCGAACGTCTCGGGGGTGAGCGCCGCCGCCTCGACCGTTGCGGCGTCGGCGGCGTAATAGGCGCGGTGCAGCAGCCACTCCAGGCGCGCCATGTCCGGCAAATAAGGCAGCTCGGCCACATGGGGAAAATCGGCCAGGAAGGCGGCGAAGTGTGCCCCGAAATGGTTCAGGTCGGGCGAATCGGATGGATGCGCCATGCCGTAGGCCCGGCTCAAGGCCCTGAAAAATTCGCCGCCCACCAGCTGGCGCACCACCGGATAGGCGTTCGACAGCGTCTTGTCCCAGGTGACGGTCAGATTGCCGCGGTACAGGCCGACCCGTTCGGGCAGATGTTCACCCTTGAAGTCCGGCACATCGCGCGCGGGGTCGAACAGCGCCGCGGCAAAGGCCTGCTGGCGCTGCGCCAGATCGCCACCGCTGCCCAACGGGGGCCGTGCCTGTGGACCCGGCGCGGGGACGGGTGCGGCGCTGTTCGCGGCCAGCCGGTCCGCCTTGCGGGCCTCCTCCAGCAGCACTTCCAGCGGCGGCAGCGCGGTATCCCACTCGATCAGGGCCGGCACGCGGCCGAAGCGTGCCAGCGCGGCCCGGTACAGCTCCCACACCGGCTCGGCGACCGTGGCGCCGTGATGGTCGATCACCGCGTGCTCGGTCACCAGGTGCCCGGCCAGGTGGATCTCGCCCACCGATCCTGGTGCGATGGCGGCGATGGCGGCCAGTGCATCTTCGCCATGGTTGCACTGGTTGACGTACAGGTTGTTCACGTCCAGCAGCAGCGTACAGCCGGTGCGCGCGGCCAGCGCGGCGAGGAACTCGGCCTCGCTCATGGCATCGTCGCGGTAACGCAGATAGGTGGAGACGTTCTCGATCAGGATGGGGCGGCGCAGCGCTTCCTGCACCTGGTCGACGCGCTCGCACAGCAGCGCCAGCGCCTCCGGGCTCAAAGGCAGCGGCAGCAGGTCATTGAGCTGGCGGTCCGCCACGGCGCTCCAGCACAGGTGCTCGGACACCAGGAAAGGTTCGAGTTCGTCGACCAGCGCACGCACGCGCGCCAGGTGGGCAGGCGAAAATCCGTGCGCCGAACCCAGGCCGAGGCCAACACCGTGCAGGCTGAAGGCATAGTCCTGGCGCAGGGTGCGCAGCACATGCCAATCCCAGCCCGCGCGCTCGATCACATTCTCGGTATGGACTTCCAGCCAGCCGATGCGCGGACGCGTGTCGAGGAACTGGCGGTAATGCGGGGCGCGCAGGCCGATGCCTGCGCCGTGAACCGTCGACACCTGCTTATTTTGCCGCCGTCAGCTTGCCGCCGGCTTTTTCGCACGTGCCCTTGGCGACAAATTTCCACTCCTTCGGATCCTTGTCGACGGTGGACTGACCCGAGCACGAATGCGCGGCGGTGCCGCAGTCGTTCTGGCCGGCCTTGGCGACGCCGTAGCACTTTTCCTTTTCGGGCTTGGCGGGGGCATCGGCTGCGCAGGCGGATGCGCACACGGTGGCGAGGGCTGCGGCGATGAGGGCGTGACGTTGATTCATTGGCTACTCCAGGCAAATTCGTGAGAATGCCATTGTAGACCGATCAGGCGGTAGTGTTGATCCTGTTGCCTAGATGCGCCGGCAATTTTTGCGGGGCCGGAAGCGAGTCGATCAGCTGGGTCGCGGTCGCGCTCTCGATTTGCTGGGCGCGCTTGAGGATGGCGATGTCGACTTCCTGGAGCGTGCCGGTTTCGGTGATGGCGGTTGCCACTTTTGCGATGCCTGATACGTCCATGACAGTCTCCGTATTAACCCGTATCTTCCTTTTACGGACCGGTTCAAGGGAACTTTAGGCCGGCACGGCGAAATATTTGGCGACCAGCCATTCCAGCACCTGTTCGGGGGCGTTCAGGTCGAGCCAGGCGACGGCCGGCGGCACATCGGCGGGCCGCCCCACATCCGACGCCACCGCCACGATGTGGCCATCGGTGGGATACAAGGCCATCTGGCCGAGCGCGGGCCGATGCACTTCGAGCTTGTCGACCGGCTCCCACTTGTACCCTTCCACCAGGGTCAGGTCGGCCGGCGCCATGCGCGCGAGGTGCGCGGACAGCGGCGGTTCGGCGGCGCCGCGCAGCTCGTGCATGATGGCGCTGCGGTAGGGAGAGGCGATCATCACTTCGGCCGCGCCGGCCATGCGCAGGCGCGCGCTGTCCTTGTGGGGCGGTTCAAGCAGGATGTCGTGGTGGCTGTGCTTGACGATGTTCACGCGCCGGCCGGCTGCGGCCAGGCGGGTCACCAGGTATTCAAGCAGGGTAGTCTTGCCGCTGCCGGACCAGCCCACGACCCCCAGTATGTTCTGCATGTTCGCCCTTGACGCCAAATTGATAAGAGCGCCATTATACAAACGGCATGTTCAATAGGGCACGCGGTAGCGATAGCCGCGGTAATTCATCACCGCCGCTTTCGGCAGCAGCTTTTCCAGCGTCAGGCCGGGCGCGACCTCCTCGCCCTCATGGCGCAGCACCTTGTCGATCAGGAGCAGCCGGTCAGCCGGATTGGACGAGTAGATGTAGCCGCCGATGTTCACCTGCGGCAGCTCGCGCGTGATCGCCTCCGGCAGGTCGCGCAGCGATGGATAGGTCGGCTCGGCCGGTGCCGTCTGCACCGGCCTGGGCGCGGGCACGGGCGCGGGCGCGGG
Source organism: uncultured Oxalobacteraceae bacterium (assembly GCA_946480015.1). Next base: position 48,017 of record CAMLIL010000009.1, read on the forward strand.
CGCGGCCTCGGCCCTGCGCACCGGTTCAGGCGGCGCAGCCACGGGGGCCGGCGCGACCGCGCGCGCGGGCGCCGGTGCCGGGGCGAACACGGTTGCCGGCGCCGGGACGATTGGCGCCGGTGCGACCGGTGCAGGTGCGATCGGCGCCGGCGCGGCAGCAAGCGGCGCCACGGCCGCCGGCCTGGCGCGCCAGCTGACGGCCGCGAACACGGCGGCGCCCAGCACCAGCACGGCCAGCGCCGCCCACAGGGCCATGCTGCGCTCGCGTGCCGGCGCCGCCGCGGCCGGCCGGAGCGGCTGCTGGTCGAGCGTGGGCGCGTTGCCCAGCTGGCGTTCGGCCTGGGCCTTTTTCAACGCTTCGAGAATATAGGACATATTATTTCGCTCCCGCCGCGGCGAGCAGACGCGGCTCGCCCTCCCCGGTCAGCTGGTTCAGGCGCATAAAGGTGCGCGGACCGGCCACGCCGTCGGCCTTGAGATGCTGGCCGGCCTGGAAAGCCCGCAGCCTGTCCTGCATGGCGGCGTCGAGCCGCTGCCCGCCCGCCGGCGCGACTTCGCCGTCGAGCTGCGCCAGACGGGCGGCGATCCAGTCGACTTCCGGACCCTGCCCGCCCGCCGCGACCTGGTCGCGGAAACTGCGCGGCATGCGCCACAAGGTGGTAAAGCTGCCATCGAAACGGGTGGCCAGCAGCGCCAGCGGCAGGCGCTGGGTGCGGCCGTCGGCACGCAGGGTGACGCTGCTGTCGTCCAGCGCCACCAGCAGGGCGTAGCCGGTGGAGGCCCCTTCGTGCAGGGCGATCACGGCGGGCCGGTCGAGCAGGCGCAGTTCGTACAGGCCGCCCTTGCCCTGATGGCAGCGCAAGCCGGCCTTGCGCGCCAGCTCGCAGGCATCGCCGTCGCCCAGCGGCTGCTTCCACAGCCCGGCCAGTTCGCGCAGCGCGTCCTGTTCGGCGGCCAGGGTCAGGGGCGTCGGCGGCGCCGGCGGCGCGCTCCGGGGTTTGGGTACGGCCGGCTGCAGCGCCACCGGGGCCGGCGCTCTGGCCGGTATCAGCTGCCAGGCCGCCGCCGCGCTGAGCGCCACGCCGGCCAGCGCGGCGGCGATCGGCCAGCGCGCCTTGCGTGCCGGTGCCTGGGCGGCGCCCTCGAACACTTCGGCGGCCGCGCGCATCAGGATCGCGCGCGTGACATCGCGGCCGCCCTCGACGTAGGCCCCCAGCAGCGCGCGGTCGCACAGCAGATTGATCCGGCGCGGCACGCCCTGCGTCAGGCGATGTATCAACACGGTCAGCCTGGCCGGAAACGGATTGTTGGCCGTGGCGCCAGCCACCGCCATGCGGTGCGCGATGTAGCTGCCGGTTTCGGCTTCGGACAAGGGACCCAGGTGGTAGCGGGCAATCACGCGCTGCGCCAGCTGCTCCATCTCGGGCGCCGCGAGCATGGCGCGCAGCTCCGGCTGGCCGATCAGGATAATCTGCAGCAGTTTGCGCTCGCTGGTTTCCAGGTTGGTCAGCAGGCGCAGTTGTTCGAGCACGCTGGCCGCCAGGTTCTGCGCTTCGTCGATGACCAGCACATTGTTCAGGCCTTGCGCGTGACTCTCCAGCAGGTAGCGGTTGATGGCGTCGATGAAGCCCTTGACCCCGGCCGGTTCGCTCGGCAGCGCGATGCCGAATTCTTCGCACACCGACAGCAGCAGTTCGGCCACCGTCAGCTTGGGATTGAAGATGTAGGCCAGGCGGCAGTTGGACGGAACCTGTTCGATGAAGCAGCGGCACACGGTGGTCTTGCCGGCGCCGATTTCGCCGGTGAGCAGCACGAAGCCGCCGCCGCTGCCGATCCCGTACAGCAGGTGCGCCAGCGCCTCGCGATGGCGCTCGCTCATGAACAGGTAGCGCGGGTCGGGCGCGATCGAAAACGGCGGCTGCTTCAAACTGAAGTATTGCGTGTACATGGGCATCCGGAAGGTTGACCTAGCGTGCCAGCGGGAGCGGCTTGTAGCGGGCGCAGTAGATCTTGGATTTGGTATTGAAGTACACGATTTTACTGCCCGGCGCCGATTCGCGTACCGGCGCGGCGGAGCGGTCCGCGGGAATGTGGCGCACGCCGACGGCGGCGCGGATGGATTGTTCGAGCTGGTCGGGAGCGGCGTCGGCCACGGCGCCCACGAATACCAGGTCGCTGCTGTCGTCGCTGATCAGGATATCGCTGACGGCCGTGCCCCACAGCGTGGTGTCGGCCTTGAACCAGTAGGCCCCGCCTTCGTGCTTGTACGAGGGACCGAAGGCACCGGCCAGGTAGGACTGGAAGTAGGCGTTATCGAGGTGGCTGCGGCACAGCAGCGCGCTGCCGATGACCGGGCCGAAGGTCGAGGGCGCAGCCGGCACCGCGCATGGCAGCAGCGCGAGCGCGCAGGCCAGTCCGGTCCGGCGCCACGCGCGCACGGCGTTGAGGGAATAGCCCGCCACGGTGGAAGAAACCGTTCAGAGCTGCGACATCCAGCTGCGGTTGGCGGCAATCTTGGCCTTGGTCGATGCCGGCAGCGCTTCGTAGCAACCCGGATACTGTTTCAGGTTACTCTCGCGTACTTCTTTCTGCGCGCCGTTGATGACAAAAACATAAACGGTGGCACCTTCCATATTTTTGCGCGTGCCCATGTAGCGAATCATTGTGCCTCCCTGGCGGATCGACTGTCGAATGTGGCCGAGACCATACACCCTCTTTCGGCACATTATGACATCGGCTTGAGCCCATCCTACACACCATGACGTAGAAACAGAAAAAATTTCTTCTAGGCATGATGTCAATGCCAAGAAAAAAGCCCGCACAGGGCGGGCTTTCGAGTTGAACGGTTGCCCGCCCATGATACTTCTTATTCTTGTCCCCTCAGTTTCCGCTGCTTCTAGGCGCAGCTCTGGAACCAGAAATTCTGAGTAGAAATATAGCACATGAATAATGACCGTTAGGAAAATTGTCACGGTTCAACGATTGATTGTGGCGCGAAAGAAACGCCTGGATCAGCTTAGCCATGGGTCCTGCTCTGGATGGGGAAATTCGGCGCTCATGAAGTTGATGAACGAGCGCACTTTATAGGACAGCATGCGGCGGCTGGGGTAAGCCAGGCTGATCGACAGGGTGCCCATGCGATGCCCCTCCAGCAGCCGCACCAGGCGCCCGCTGGTAAAGTCGTCTTCCAGCATGCACGAGCTACGGATCATGATGCCCATGCCCGCCAGGCAGGCCTGGCGCAGCATGGCCGAGCTGTTCGACACCATCCGGCTGCTGATCGGCACGTTTTCCCAGTTCTCGCCGACGTGGGCCGCCCAACTGTGGCGCACCACTTCATAGTCGTAGTTCAGGCAGGCGTGCGCGCTCAGGTCGGCCGGCACGGCCGGGGCGCCGTGGCGCGCGAGGTACCCGGGCGAGGCGCACAGGATCACCGTGGACGTGGCCAGACGCCGCTCCACCATGCTCGCGTCGATCTTCTGCAGGCCCATGAAAATGCCGACGTCGTAGCCCTCCTCGACCAGGTCGACCGGCCGGTCGTGCAGCGTCACGTCCAGTACCACGTCGGGCTCCTGTGCGGCGAAGCGCGGCAGCAGCCTGGACAGATGCGCCTGGCCGAAGCCGGTATAGCAGTAAATCCGCAAGGTGCCGCTGGCCTTCTGGCTGGCCGATGCCGCCAGCGCCTCGGCGTCGTCGATTTCCGCCAGGATGTTGCGCACCCGCTCCAGATACTGGCGCCCCGCTTCGGTCAGCGACAGCTTGCGCGTGGTGCGGTGGAGCAGGCGCGCACCAAGATGCGCCTCCAGCTCAGCCACATTGCGCGTCACGACGGTGTTCGACAGCGACAGTGCGGTAGCGGCGCGCGCAAAGCCGCCTTGCTCCACCACCTTCGAAAAAATCCGCATCGCTTGCAGACGGTCCATGGCGACTCCTCGATGAAGACTCGATTATGCCGAATTTCGCGATAGTCCATTGCGTTCCAGCGCCTTTTTTCCAATTTACGCAAAGATTACACTCAGCTTGTCAATCAATACAGATAGGGAAACAAATGAAAACCGCTCATATCATCGCCGCCACTGCCGTCATGCTTATCGCCAATGGCGCCGTTGCCGCCGACGCGCCCGCCAGCGGCGCGGCGCTCACGACTGCCGCCCTCAGCGCGGCCGCACCTGCCGTCAAGGACGCCAAGCGGGGCACGCCCACGCGCGCCCAAGTGCGCGCCGAGGCGGCCGAATTCGTCAAGAACCACAAGACCGCGCTGGCGGTACAACTGGAACAGTACAAGTGAATGCGCCGCGAGCGGTCCCGTTCATCGCCCCAATCCGCAGCCTGCGCCGCGATTTTTGCGCTTGATCGGGCGGCGCTCGTGGCGCCCGGCGCTTTGTCATATTGTTCAGACTTCGCATCCACACGCCGAGAACACCATGACAAACACCCGCCACGCCATCGCCTTTACCGCCGTCGCCTTCGCACTGTCGGCATCGGCTTGCGCAGCACCGGTCACCGAACAGCGCGCCGTCGGCGCCTTCACCTCGATCGAGGCGGGCGGGCCGTATCACTTCAAGATCGTCGCCCAGGGACGGCAAGCGGTCACGCTGTCGGGCGAACCCAGGGACCTGGCCGAGATCGAGACCTTCCTGCGCGGCAGCACGCTGGTCGTGCGCTCGCGCGAACGCTCCGGCTTTCAATTCAACCTCACGCGCGAGCACCCCACCGTGACCATCAGCGCGCCCGCTCTGAAGATGGTGCGTTCCAACGGCAGTGGCGAGGTCGCCGTCGACCAGGTCAGCGGCGACCAGTTCGAACTCAGTTCCGAGGGGCCCGCCGACGTGCGCACCTCCGGCAGCGTGCGCAGCCTGGTATTGAACAGTTCCGGTCCCGGCGACGTCGACGCCAGGCAGTTCAAAGCCTCCACCGCCCAGCTGACCTTGAGCGGACCGGGCGATGTCACCATCGGCAGCATCGCCGGTGGCGACATCAACGCGACGGTGAGCGGACCGGGCGACCTTGAGCTCGACAGCGTGGCGGTGGCCAGTACCCAGGCCCACCTGACCGGGCCGGGCGGCCTGCACGTCAAAGGCAGCAGCACTGCCCTGCGCGTGCAGGTGGACGGACCGGGCGATTTCGAAGGCTGCAAGCTGGCCGCCCAGCGCGTCAACGTGGTCATGCGCGGACCGGGCGACGGCTGCATCGGCGGCACCATTCGCGAACTGGACGCCGAATCCTGGGGCCCGGGCGACCTGAAAATCGTCGGCCTGGATGCGCAGCAGAGCCGCGTGCGCCTGCACGGCCCCGGCAATGTCGAACTGGAAGGCCGCACCGGCCAGCTGAACGCCGAAGTACACGGCCCGGGCGACCTGGAAGGCCGCAAACTGAGCGCCGCCCGCGCCGATGTCGCCGTGCGCGGTCCCGGCAGCGCGCAAGTGGTGGTCGCCACCAGACTGACGCGTTACGACCGGCGCGGCATGCACGCCGAGTAAGCCTGCGGTGAATATGTCTGTTGACTAGGCGATTTGCCCGCCATATAGTGCGCCCACTTTGGGCAGTTAACAGCAAAATCACAGCATGATCGAATATCTCATCGGGATCGATGGCGGCGGAACGGGAACGCGGGTGCGGCTGGCCCGTGCCGACGGCACGCCGCTGGCGCAGGCCGGCAGTGGTCCATCCGGCCTTGCGCTGGGCATCGTCCAGGCCTGGGCCGCCGTGAGCGAAGCAGTGGCCCGGGCTTTCGCCGCCGCCAGCGTCGATGCCGGCGCGCCGGCGCGCTGCGCGATCGGCCTGGGCATGGCAGGCGTTCACAATAAGCAGTGGGCGGCGCAATTCGTCGACGCCAATCCCGGCTACGCCGCGCTGCGCCTGGACACGGACGGCTACACCACCCTGCTCGGCGCCCATGCGGGACGGCCCGGCACCATCGTCGCCATCGGCACCGGCAGCGTGGGCCAGGCTTTGCTGGCCGACGGCAGCCAGCGCGAAGTCGGCGGCTGGGGCTTCCCGTCCGGCGACGAAGCCAGCGGCGGCTGGATCGGCCTGCGCGCCATGAACCACATCCAGCAGGTGATGGACGGGCGCCGTGCGGGCAGCCCGTTCGCGCAAGCGCTGATCGATGCCTGCGGCGGCAGCCGCGACGCCGTGCAGGTGTGGCTCGGCCACGCCAGCCAGACCCGTTTCGCCTCGCTGGCGCCATTGGTGCTCGCGCACGCCGGCAGCGACCCAACCGCGCGCCGCATCCTGGAAGACGCCGGCCAGGAAGTGGCGGCCATCGCGCACGCGCTCGATCCGGCCGGGCAGCTGCCGCTGGCCCTGTGCGGCGGCCTGGGCGCGCCGCTGCGCGCCTTCCTGCCCGCCGGCCTGCTGGCGCGCAGCGTGCCCCCGCATGGCGACGCCGCCAGCGGCGCCCTGCGCATGATCGCGCAGCACCTTGAAGGACAAACACGATGAGCGATGCAATCAAAGGCAATATCCTGACGCCGTCAGGCTGGATCGACGGGGCGATCAGCTTCTCGACGCGGATCGACGGCATCAACGGCAGCCCGGCCGATCCCTCGGGCAACCAGGGCGACTACATCCTGCCCGGCTTCATCGACCTGCACGTGCACGGCGGCGGCGGACGCGACATCATGGAATGCGGCGACGCGCCCCACGTCATCGCCGCCATGCACGCCAGATACGGCACCACCGGCCTGCTGGCCACCACCATGACCGCGCCGCCGCACGAGATCCGCGCGGCCCTGGAGGCCATCGGCGCGGCCTGTGCCGAACGCCGGCCCGGCGCCGCGCGCATCCTCGGCGTGCACCTGGAAGGGCCGTACATCAACTCGGGCAAACTGGGCGCGCAGCCCGACTACGCGCGCGTCGCGTCGCTGGCCGAGGTGCGCGAACTGGGCCGGCTCGCACCGATGCGCCTGATCACCGTGGCGCCGGAAATCGCCGGCCACCTGGACCTGGTGCGCGCGCTGGCCGATGCCGGCATCCGCGTGCAGATCGGCCACACGGCCGGCACCTACGAAGACGGCGTGGCCGCCCTCGAACACGGCGCGGCCGGCTTCACCCACCTGTTCAACGCCATGACCGGCCTGCACCACCGCGATCCGGGCATGGTCGGCGCGGCGCTCGCACATGCGCAGTACGCCGAACTGATTCCCGACCTGCTGCACGTGCATCCCGGCGCCATCAAGGTGGCGCTGCGGGCGATCCCGCATCTGTACTGCGTCACCGATTCCACCGCCGCCACCGGCATGCCCGATGGCCACTACATGCTGGGCCGCCACCAGGTACGCAAGTGCATGGGCGGCGTGCGCCTGCCAGACGGCACCCTGGCCGGCAGCACCCTGACCATGGACCAGGCGCTGCGCAATCTGGTCGGCCTGGGCCTGAGCCTGGACGACGCCTCCAGGCGGGTATCGACCTACGCCGCCGACTACATCGGCGAAACCGAACGCGGACGCATCCTGCCCGGCTGCCACGCCGACCTGGTGGTCATGGACCGCCAGCTGAACATCAAAGCCGTGTATATCGAAGGAGCCACGTGTGACCTCTCTGATGCTTAAGGAAGCCATCTCGGCGGCCGACTGCGTCGCCGGGCAACTGGACAACGACGCCGAGCGCTATGCGGAACTGGGCCGCAAGCTCAGAAGCACGCCGATCCAGAACGCGCTCACGGTGGCGCGCGGCAGCTCCGACCACGCCGCCAGCTACTGCGCCTACCTGACCATGGCGCGCATGGGCCGCATCGTGGCCTCGCTGCCGATGTCGCTGGTGACCCTGCACAAGTCGCCGCTGGTCACGCGCGACACCCTGACCATCGCCATTTCGCAGTCGGGCCAGAGCCCGGACGTGGTCGAGCCGATCCGCTACTTCCGCGGCGGCGGCGCCACCACCGTGGCCTTCGTCAACGACACCGATTCGCCGCTGGCACAGGCGGCCGAGTGGGCCATTCCCCTGCGCGCCGGCCAGGAGCAAAGCGTGGCCGCCACCAAGAGCTTTATCGCCAGCCTGGTGGCCGGCGCGCGCATGGTCGCGCAGTGGCAGCGCGATCCCGAACTGAACGACGGCCTGGCTGCGCTGCCGGAAGCGCTTCGGGCCGCCGCGAACATGGACTGGTCGGCCGCGCTGGAGGTGCTCACGCCGGCGCGCAACATCATGGTGGTCGGGCGCGGCATCAGCTTCCCGGTTGCGCTGGAAGCGGCGCTCAAGCTCAAGGAAACCTCGTCGCTGCAGGCCGAAGCGTTCAGCGGCGCCGAAATCAAGCACGGACCGATGGCGCTGATCGACGACGGCTACCCGCTGCTGATCTTCGCCACGCGCGGTCCGGCGCAGGCCGGCCTGGTCCACCTGGCCGAGGAAATGCGCGGACGCGGCGCGCGCGTGCTGCTGGCCGCGCCGGCCGACGTGGCCAGCCGCGACCTGACGCTGCCGGTGGCCAGCACGCCCGATCTCGATCCCATCGTGGCGATCCAGGCCTTCTATGTGATGGCCGCCAGGCTGGCCAAGGCGCGCGGCATGGACCCGGACCGTCCGCGCCATCTCAGCAAAATCACCCGGACCAACTGAACCCATGAACGAGCTTCGCACCCTTCGGCGCATCGCCGGCCAGCTGATCATGATCCGCTTTCCGGGCACTGTGCTGGACCAGGCCACCGCGGCCTTCTTGCACGAGCACCAGATCGGCGGGGTGTGCCTGTTCCGCCAGAACATGGTCGACGGCGAGCAGCTGGCGCGCCTGACCGCCGACCTGCGCGCGGCGATGGGCCCGAACGCGCTGATCGCCATCGACCAGGAAGGCGGCGCCGTGGTGCGTTCCACCTGGGTGCCCGCGCCGCCGTCCGCGATGGCGCTGGGCGCCGCCGACGACAGCGCGCTGGCCTTCGACGTCGGCGCGGCGGTGGCGCGCGCGGTCGGTGCGCTCGGCTTTAACTGGAACTTCGCGCCGGTGCTGGACCTGAACAACAACCCGGACAACCCCGTCATCGCCGAGCGCTCCTTCGGCGCCGATCCGCAGCGCGCCAGCGAACTGGCGATGGCATGGATGGCCGGCAGCCTGTCCGAAGGCGTGGCCTGCTGCGTCAAGCATTTCCCCGGCCACGGCGACACCACCGTCGACTCGCACCGCGACCTGCCGACCGTGGACAAGCCCCTGGCGCAGCTGGAAGCGTTCGAGTTCAAGCCCTTCCGCATGGCCGGGCCGAGCGCGCCGGCGCTCATGACCGCGCACATCGTCTATCCGGCGCTGGACGCCGGGTATCCCGCCACCATGTCGCGCCGCATCCTGCATGGCCTGCTGCGCGAAGAATGGGACTACCGTGGCGTGATCATTACCGACGGCATGGACATGCACGCCATCGCCAGCCACTTCGGGGTCGGCCAGGCGGCAGTGCGGGCACTGGCCGCCGGCGCCGACATGGTGATGGCGCTGGGGACTGCCGAAACGCAGGAGGAAACCATCGCCGCCATTGCCGCCGCGCTGGCCGACGGCACGATCGCGATGGCGCAAGCCGACACCCGGCGCCGGCGCCTGCAGGCGCTGGCGGGCAGCTATCCATGCCGCCCGCGCCAGTACTTGGGCGAAGCGGCCGACCGCCAGTTGATGGCCCATGCATGGCGGCGGGCCCTGACCGCGCGCGGCGATCCGCGCCGCGCGCCGCCCGGCAGCAAAGTGCGGCTGGTGGCGCGCGCCGACGCCGTCAGCGACGGCGTGTCCGAAGCCGGAGTGCCGGCCGGCGTGGTGGCGGCCATGCTGGGCCGCCTGTACGACGTCGACCTGGTGACGTTTGCGGATGCCGAATCGTTCGACTGGTCGTCCCTGCCCGCCGACGGGCGCTTTACCTTTCTGGCCTCGACCTCGCGCCTGCGCTACGGCCCCCGTGCCCGGGCCAGCTGGCGGCCGGATCTGCACCTGGCCCTGTGGAACCCTTATCAGGCGCTCGACATCTCCGCGCCCGCGCTGCTGACCTACGGCTTTGCCGCGCCGGCGCTGGACGCCGTCTACGAATGGCTGACAGGCTCGCTGGACGCGCAAGGCCGCGTGCCGGTGCCCGGTTTCGACCTTGTCAATACCGCACGGAAATGAGCACAGCACACCAAAACTTGTGTGACAATATGCGCTTCGCCAAAAAATGCCCCTGCTGTAAGGGGGTGTAACAGCGGCGGCCGTTTCCGCGGGGTCATGCGTTACAGGCGTGGGTTCCGTTTCTTTGTCATCGATTGAAGGATTTCTATGTCCCAGTTTCGTCTTGCCCGTATCAGCCTGTTGTTGGCCGCCATTGGCCTCGATGCCGCCCCTGCCCTGCTGACCGGCGCGCATGCGCAGACCAAACCTGCCGAGAAGGCAGCGGAAGCGCCGAAGGATGCCGTACGCGCCGACATGGTCAAGCTGATCGATTCGAACATCATCAAGGATTTGATGGCGAAGAAGAATTACGCCGAGGTCGAAAGCCGCATCAAGCAGTCCGAGGCCATGCCGAACCTGACGCCGTACGAAGCCTATGTGCTGAACCGCATGAAGATCGCGCTGGCGGCCGGCACCCAGAACGATGCCATGCTCACCAGCGCGCTGGAAGCGGTGATCGCGTCGGGCCGCCTGCAGCCGGCCGAGGAAGCCGAGTTCCTGGCGGCCATGGGTAACTCCTATTACAACAACAAGAACTACGCCAAGGCGATCGAGACCTACAAGCGCTATCAGAAGATCAGCCCGACTCCGAACAAGGTGCGCAACGCGATCGTGCGTTCGTACTACCTGTTGAACGATTATGCGTCGGCGCGCAACGAACTGGCGCCGGTGATCGCCGAGGCCGAGAAGGCCGGCAAGCCGGCCGAAGTGGAAGACCTGCGCCTGCTCGCCTCCGCTTCGGGCAAGCTGAAGGACTGGCCCGCCTATGTCAGCGCGCTGGAAAAGCTGGTGGCCATTACCCCGACCGACGACTACTGGACCGACCTGCTGAACCGCGCGCAAAGCAAGCCGACCTTCAACAACCGTCACCAGCTCGATTTCTACCGCCTCGAAAACAGCGCCATCAAGACCATGGCGCCGGAAGAATATACCGAGATGGCCGAACTGGCGCTGATCGCCGGCTTCCCGACCGAAGCGAAAAAAGTCCTGGACCAGGGCTTCGCCGCCAACGTGCTGGGCACCGGCAGCAACGCCGCCAAACACAAGCAGCTGCGCGACAAGGCCAACAAGGGTGCGGCGGACGACGCCAAGAACATCACCAGCGGCGACGCGTCGGCGGCCAAGGGCAAGGACGGCACCGGCCTGGTCAACCTGGGCTACGCTTACGTGACGATGGACCAGTTCGACAAGGGCATTGCCTTGATGGAGCAAGGGATCGCCAAAGGCATGGGAGCCAAGACCAACGAAGCCAAGCTGCACCTGGGCGTGGCATACGCCAAGGCCGGCCGCAAGGCCGATGCGATCAAGGTGTTCGAAGGCTTGAACGGCAACGATGGCTTGGGCGATCTGGCCAAGTACTGGATCCTGCTGTTGAACAGCCCTGCCCCTGCGGTCGCGGCAGCGCCGAAGTAAGCGCTGCGGGCTCAACGACAAAGCGGGTACTGGTGCTTCCAGTACCCGCTTTGTTCGTTTACCTTGCATGCGCCGGTCCCCGCGTGCGCGAGGACGGCCTCAGATCGCGGTCAGCCCGCCATCCACCGCCAGCTGGTGCCCGGTGACGAACGACGACTGCTCGGAGCACAGCCACAGTGCCGCGTTGGCGATCTCGGAGGGTTCGCCGAAGCGGCCGATCGGGTGCACCTTGCGCAGCTTGTCTTCGCGCTGCGGTTCGCGTTTCAAGGCCCGCGCCATGGTCGGCGTATTGATCACCCCGGGGCACACGCTATTGATCCGGATGCCGTCGGCAGCGTACTCCACCGCCGCGGTCTTGGTCAGTCCCACCACCGCATGCTTGGTGGCCGCGTAGATCGGCTGGGTCGGCGCGCCCACCAGGCCGGCCACCGATGCCGTGTTGACGATCGATCCGCCGCCCTGCTTGAGCATCTGGCGGATCTCGTACTTCATGCACAGCCACGCGCCCTTGAGGTTGACGTTGACGATACGGTCGAACTCATCTTCATCGGCGTCGCCCAGCGGGCCGCTTTCTTCCTCGATCCCGGCATTGTTGAACGCGCAATCGAGCCGGCCGTACATCGCGACCGTCTTGTCGATCAGCGCCTCGACTTCGTTGGCCCGCGTCACGTTGGTGGGCACAAACAGCGCTTTGCCACCCTGCTCCACGATCATCGCCGCCGTCGCGTGACCGCCGTCGACCGACGTGTCGGCCACCACCACCGTGGCTCCGGCCCGACCGAAGGCAAGGGCAGCGGCCCGTCCGATGCCGCCCGCCGCGCCAGTGACGAGCACTACCTTACCTGCAAACGACGTGTCCTTCTGCGTAACTTTAAGCATTTCCTGGCGCCTTCTGTGTTAGTTTTAAGCATTTTTTGCTGCTCTTAAGCAACATCATAACGCAGTTCTAATTACCTGTCAGCAAGTGTTGTCTTGCAGAAACATGTGCTTACACTTGTCCGGGCAAAAAAGGCGCTGTACCCGTTAGGTAGGGGATTTTGAACAAAACTAAACAGCTGGGGTCCAAGGGGTATTTCCCCACCAGATCCGGCCATGCAACGGCGTTCATTTGCGAAATATCTCGAGCAGCTGGACAAGCTGTCGCGCCAGCAGATCACTACCGTGCTGCGCGGCGCGCAGGGCATCGTGCGCCGCGGGCAAGTGGTGCTCATCATCGAGTCCGCGCGCGCACCACGGCTGGCTTGCCCGCGTTGCGCCGGCACGGCCCTGCACCGCCATGGCCACGCCAACGATTTGCAGCGCTTTCGCTGCACAGCGTGCGGGCGCACGTTCAATTCGCTGACCGGCACGCCGCTTGCCCGGCTGCGGCACAAGGCCAAATGGCTGGATTTTTGCGACACCATGCTCGACCCCGGCGCCACCGTGCGCAAGGCCGCCGAGCGGACCGGCGTGCACCGCAACACCAGTTTCCGCTGGCGCCACCGCATGCTCACGCTGACCAAACGCGACCGGCAAGTGCCCTTGCGCGGCATCGTCGAAGCCGACGAGATGTACGTGCTGGAGTCGCAAAAGGGGGCGCGCAAGCTGACCCGGCCTGCGCGCCGGCGCGGCGGGGTGGCCGGCAAGCGCGGCATTTCAGGCGAACAGGTTTGCGTGCTGGTGGCGCGCGACCGCACCGGCCGCACCCATGACGCCGTCACCGGCAAGGGGCCGGTCAGCGCGGCCCAGCTGAAGCGGCATCTGGCGCCCGTGCTGGAACGCGATGTGCTGCTGGTGACGGACGGGCACGCGGCCTATCGCGCCTTCGCCCGCGCCAGCGGCATCACGCACGCGGCGGTCAAGCTGCGCCAGGGCGAGCGGGTGCGCGGCGCCGTCCATGTGCAAAACGTCAACAGCTACCACAGCCGCCTGCGCGGCTGGCTGCATCACTTCCGCGGCGTGGCCACGCGCTACCTGGACAATTACTGCGGCTGGCGCTGGGCCATCGACAGGCAACGCCTCGCCACCCCGCAGGCGTTCCTGCGCAGCGCTGCCGGCGTCGGAGTCATCCACAGCTAACAGGGACAGCGCCAAAAAAAAAGACAGGCCGGCGGTGTTCGCCGTGCCTGTCATGAGGAGACGGGAGTGATGATACCCAGCTTCGCTTAAGCCACGCTTAGTGGCGCACGCGTTTTTCCTGGGAGCGCTGGTACGAGGAGATGCGCGACAGTTCGCCCATTTCTTCGGCCAGGAACTCGAGCAGGTCGTCAACGCTGACGATGCCGGTCAGCGCGCCGCCGGTGTTGACCACCGGGACGCGGCGGATGCCGCGAACGCGCATGCGCTCGATGGTACCGACCACGTCGTCGGTTTCGGCCGTCACCAGCAGGTCGTCGCTCATGATGTCGCCTACCAGCAGGCTGGATGGATCGAGCCCGAGGGCGATGACCGAGACCACGATGTCGCGGTCGGTGATGATGCCTACCGGAATGCGCTCGCCATCGGGCTGGTCGACCACCACCAGATCGCCGACATGGTGGGTGCGCATCATCAGGGCAGCGTCCTGAACCGTTTCGTCTCGCGTGCAGGAAATGGTCTGCACGGTGCAGATTTCGCCGATTCGCATGATGTCCTCCTGAAATGCTCTGCGCCCGCACCAGCGCGAACGCGTTATGACGCTATCGTGGGCTCAGAACAGGAGTTTGATCTCGCTCAAAGTGGCGCTACCGGCGAGTCGATGGTCAGTTGCAGAAAGGCCAGATCGAGCCATCGCCCGAACTTTGTTCCAACTTCCTTGAGAAGTCCAGCCTGCTCGAATCCAAGGTCTTTGTGCAACTGGATCGAGGCAACATTTCCTGCTTCGATCCCCGCGACCATCACATGCTTGCCCAAAAAGCGGGCCCGCCCGATCAGCGCGATCATCAGTGCTTTTCCGGCTCCCGCTCTACGGCAATCCTTGTCGACGTACACGGAGTGCTCCACCGTATGCCGGTAGCCGTCGAAGGCGCGCCAATCACCGAAGGAGGCATAGCCGAGCACCCTCTGACCGTCGTCGACGGCGACAAGGACTGGATAGCCCGCGCGTTGCCTTTCTGTCAGCCATGCAGCGCGGTTGGCCGCATCCACGATATTGTCATTCCAGATCGCCGTCGTGTTGAGCACGGCATCGTTATAAATTGCCACGATGCTGGCAATATCGCCCGTATTGGCATCTCGTATTTGCATATTGCCCCCGATGAGTTGTCCACCCGCGGCCTGCGTGCTCAAGAATGAGCGTTCGCATCCTTGCATCGGCGCATTGCCAATGAGAACGACGATCCTAAGGCTTGGCTTCGCCCGGCAGTGGCAGGAAGCAGGCGTCAACGACCTGCAGATCATTGTCTTTGGCGAAATCGACCACGAAGTGGTAGGCCAGCGGTTCCAGATTTTTGAGGTCGCCGTTGACGACCACGGCCTTGACGCCATTGAGGACGGTGGGACGCACGTAGGGAGAGTAAGCCAGGTGGGCGTTGCGCCCGCCCGAACCTTCCGGACGGAAGCACGACATGGCGCCGCACAGGCGTTCAGCCCAGTCGCTGGGGCGGAACTGCCTGCCATTGCTGGTCAGGCCAAGAATGAAAAACTCCTCGGAGATTTCTTTCTTGCTGTCGGTAGACTCGGCCATAGACGGGCGTTTGAACCAATAAGTGCTGAGAATTCCCGCCGCTGCCGGCGGGCCAAAAAGCGCAGTGCTGCGTATCTTCGGTATTATATCTTATAGAAGAGTTCAATTGCAGCTTTGCGAGCCATTTCGCAAATTCTGTAGCTCTACGACAATTTTGCACCGGCATGGTGCAAGATCGTCAGCCCAGCCATACCGCGCTCGACAGCAGCAGCAGGAGCATCATCCATAATAGCAAAGCGCGCCAGACCAGGCCGACGGTGCTTTGTAGCGCGCGCGCGTTGGGCTCCTCGCCCGGCATGATTTCCGCCTCGCTGTCGGTGAAGTCGACCGTGGCCGCGTCCGGCGGCAGCACCTTGGGGGCGTTCTCGTTGGGCGTGCCCAGGCGCACGCCCATGGCGCCACCGCCGGCCGCCAGGATGATGCCGCGCGCTTCGTCCGACCAGCGGTGGGCGAAGTTGCGCCACGCGTAAATGGCGTCCTCGAAATTGCCCACCACGGCAAAGGCGATCGCGGTCAGGCGCACCGGTACCCAGTCGATCCAGTAAAAGGCTTTGGCGGCGAACTGGCCGAAGGCTTCGTTGCGCATGTGCTCCGGTTCGTTCCAGGCGCGCGCCAGGTATTCCGAGACGCGGTACATGACGGAGCCGGCGGGGCCGAGCGGCATCAGGAACCAGAAGAACACGCCGAACACGTTGCGGTGGGTGGTCACCAGCGATTTTTCCACGGCGATGCGGGCCACTTCGGAAGTTTCCATGCCGACCGTGTCGATCCGGGCCCATTCGGCCAGCAGCTGGCGCGCGCTGGCATCGTCGCCGGCCGACAGGGCCAGCTGGATCGAGGTGAAGTAATGGCTGTAGTGGCGAAAACCCAGGGTCAGGTAGACGATCAGCACATTCCAGGCGAAGGCGGCAAAGGTCCAGCCCATGTGCTGGAGGTACCAGTACAGGCCGCCGATGGGCACCATCAAGCCTCCCATCATCAGCAGCCAGCCCATGCGGCCGTTGGCGGCGTCGCCGGCGTTGAACCAGGCTTCCATGCGCATGGCGAAGCCCTTGATTTCCCCGTAAATCAGGTTATCGGCGCGCAGAGGCTTGAGTTGCTCGATGAGCAGTGCGCACAAAATGGAGAGAAATGTCATCGGCCGGCCCTTGTGAAATAAAGCAATCCTGCAATGCCCGCTACGATAGCGCATGGCCGCTGCGGAATCAAACTTATTGCCTTCTGTTACAGGGCTCAGGCACGCAGGAAATGGAACAGGTTGCGCAGCATGCCGGCGGTGGCGCCCCAGATGAAGTAGCGCTGGTAGGGCATGGCGTAGAAACTGCGCCGCCCTGCCCCGCCGGGCAACTCGAAGGACATGCGCTGGTGATGCATGCCGTTCATCAAAAACTGCAGCGGCACTTCGAACACCTCGGCCACTTCGTTGGGGTCGGGCGCCAGGGTGAACGGCGGCGCGACCAAGCCGACCACCGGTGTGACCTGGTAGCCCGTCACGGTGAGGTAGTCGGGCAAGGTGCCGATCACCTCGACATGCCGGCGCGGCAAGCCGATCTCTTCTTCCGTCTCGCGCAGCGCGGTGTCGATGGGCGAACTGTCCCAGGACTCGGCGCGTCCGCCCGGAAAGCTGATCTGGCCGCCGTGGTCGGTCAGGTGGGCGGTGCGCTGGGTCAGCAGCAAATGCGGGCCGTGCTCGCGCAGCACCAGCGGCACCAGCACGGCGGCGGCGGTCATGCTGGCGCGGCGCGCCAGCGCTTCATCGAAGCGTTCCGGCTCCCACCCCACGGGCGGGGTGGCGAAGCGGCGGCGCAGCCACTCGGGCGTCAGGCGCTCGGGCGGCAGCGCAGCTTCGCCGCCGAGTGCATCAACCGGCAATTGTTCGGGATCGAATGGAATATTGGCCAACGATGGGGTCCTTGAACGAAAAAAGGCACCCGCTGACGGATGCCTTTTTCACAACACAACTGCCTGTATTACTCAGCAGCAGCGCTGGATGCGCGACGGTTTGGCAGTTTCTCTTTGATACGTGCCGATTTACCCGAACGCTCACGCAGGTAGTACAGCTTGGCGCGGCGCACATCGCCACGACGCTTGACTTCGATCGACGCGATCAGCGGCGAATACAGCTGGAACGTACGCTCCACGCCTTCACCCGACGAGATCTTGCGAACGATGAAGTTCGAGTTCAGGCCACGGTTACGACGGGAAATGACGACGCCTTCGTATGCCTGGGCGCGCTTGCGGGTGCCTTCGACGACGTTGACGTTGACGACGACGGTGTCGCCAGGTGCGAAGTCAGGAATCGACTTACCCAGACGGGCAATCTCTTCTTGCTCAAGTTGTTGAATCAGATTCATTTTTAATACTCCGAAAACCATCGTGCTGGCGCTACCTTCGCCCAGTAGAGGATGGGGTTAGCCACACCGGCAACATGCCTGCGGGCTGTTCAGGTTTTCTAGCGAACTATAAACCTGACAAAAACTGTTCATCGGCTTTCGTCAGCTGCCCGGCGCTGCGCGCCTTGGCCAGCAGATCGGGCCGTTTCTTCGCGGTCGCTTCCAGCATGCGCTGGCGGCGCCACTTGACGATCTCGGCATGGTTGCCACCCATCAGCACCGGCGGCACCGCCACCCCATCATAATTGTCCGGACGGGTGTAATGCGGCGCATCGAGCAAACCGTTGACGAAACTGTCTTCGACCGCCGAGGCATCGTCGTTCAGTACGCCGGGCAATTGCCGCACCACCGCATCCATCAGCGCCATCGCCGGCAATTCGCCGCCCGACAGCACAAAGTCGCCCAGGCTGATTTCCTCGTCCACGCAGCGGTCCAGCAAACGCTGGTCGACCGCTTCGTAGCGTCCGCACAGCAGGACCAGGCCTGGCTCTTCTCTCAATTGCATGACCCGTTCGTGGGTCAAGGGCTTACCCTGCGGCGACATGAACACCACGCGCGGCACCGGCAATTCCTGCATCACCTGGCGCTGCCTGGCCGCGCCGATGGCAGCTTCCAGCGGCCTGGCCAGCATCACCATCCCCGGTCCGCCGCCATACGGGCGGTCGTCGACGGTGCGGTGATTGTCGGTGGTGAAATCGCGCGGATTCCAGGTCGACAGGCCCCAGCGCTTCTGCTCGAAGGCGCGGCGGGTCACCCCCGACTGCGTCAACGCGGCGAACATTTCCGGAAACAGGGTGATGACGTCAAACTGCATCGCGCTGCTCCTTGTTGCCAGGCTTAATAATCCAGACCCCAGTCGACGGTGATCGTCTTGCCGGCCAGATCGACAGTCTTGACGAAATGGTCGACAAACGGGATCAGGCGCTCGGGGACCTTGTCGTCCTCGCCGGCCGGCACAGGGGTGATGCGCAAAATCGATTGCGCGCCATTGTGCATCATGTCGGCGACGCGGCCCAGGGCCTCGCCTTGCAGATTTACCACATCCAGCCCGATCAGATCGGACCAGTAATATTCATCCTCCGGCAGTTGAGGAAATGCACTGCGCGGGATCGACACGGCGGCGCCTTTCAGCGCTTCCGCGGCATCCCGCCCGAGCATGCCCACAATCTGGGCGACTACCTCACCACCGTGCATCTTTGCCGTCCGTACCTTGACGGACTGCAGGCTGGGTTTGTCCAGCCACCAGGTTTTCACGGTCAACAGCGCATCCGCGTCGGTCGAGAACGGCGTCACGCGGATCGAACCGGTGATGCCGAACGCGCCGGAAATATAGCCGACCTGGGTCAGGTCGCCGGGTGCTGCCGACTCGTTCAAACCAGGACCAGACTTAAGCTGCAGGCTGCGACTTGACCAGACGGGCCACGGTTGGCGACAGTTGTGCGCCAACGCCTTGCCAGTGAGCCAGACGGTCGGCTGCAATGCGCAGGCCAACTTCGCCACCGGCTGCCATCGGGTTGTAGAAACCGATGCGCTCGATGAAGCGGCCGTCGCGGCGATTGCGCGAGTCCGTTGCAACGATGTTGAAGAACGGGCGCTTCTTGGCGCCTCCACGAGCTAAACGAATAACGACCATAATAATTCCAAAAAGTTGTGCTGGGCGGAAAAAGCCGACAATTATAGCGCGCTATGCCGCGCAGCAGCAAGCGTTAATGACAACAGGCGCGCAGTTCGGGCCGAATCAAAGATTATCGCTCATTTCGGCCAGCGGCGCCATCTGATCCGGGCCTGATCCGGGCCTGAATACTGTCAAGGCTGCAAAAAACTGCTGTGCCAGGGCCGCTTTTGGCCGATACTTGCAGGTTTTCCGCCTTCCAAGAACCCTATGCCAGCGCCGCACAAGAATAAAACCCTCGCCACCCTGCTCGCCCTGCTGCTGGGCGCGGTGGGCGCCCACCGCTTCTACCTGCGCGGCGCGCTCGACCGGCTGGGCCTGCTCCACGTGTGCAGCCTGCCTCTGTGCGGCCTGGTGATCGGGTTGGCGCCGCAGGCCAACAGCTTCTACAAATTGCTGCCGCTGCTGGTGTCGGCCATTGCCGGCTTTGTCGAAGCGCTGATCATCGGCCTGGCCAGCGACCAGGCCTGGGACCAGCGCTACAACCCGGGCTCGGGGCGCACATCGGCCTCGTCCTGGCCGCTGGCGCTGCTGCTGGTGGCGACCATGCTGGTGGGCACGGTCTTCCTGATCGGCACCATTTCGCGCCTGTTCGATTTGCTGTACACGGGCGGCGCGTACGGCTGACCGTCACTTAGCGGTACGGACGCCGCTGCAGGTCCTCGCGGGTGCGCTGGGCGCGCTGGGCCGGGGTGCCGATGCGCTGGGCCGATTGCTTCGCCATCGACGCAGCATTGGAGGTCAGGCCCGGCTGCCACAGATTGTCGCGCCAGGTCGCGCCGGCTCTCATCAGCACCGGGGCCGGCAACTTGTCGACTGCGCTCACGTCGATCCACGGCGCCACGCGCTGCAGGACCAGCTTGATGCGCGGCTTGATGGCCGGCTCGGCAATGCGGCCGCGCTCGCCCCAGGCCACCACCATGTCGTCGCTGCTGACGCTATCCGCATACACACTGCTATAGGCGACGTCGTAGCGGATTTCGTGGCGGTAGCCCATCATGAATTCCTCGAACAGCATGGCCAGGTCTTCGCGCGAATTGTCGCCAGCGTTAATGGCATAGGCGTAGTCATCGGAAGCCACGTCGGCGGCGAAGAAGGCGCCGACCTGCGCCGCCGTGTAGGCTTTCTGTTCGGCGGTGGCGGTGGCACCCTCGTACAGCACCTGCCCCAGCGCCTTCATCGTGGCCGAACGCAGCGGATACTGCTGCGCCAGCAGGTCCGAGGCCAAGGTGCGGTCGACCAGGCGCGGAATCACGTTGTCCCAGATCGAGCGGGTGCCGATGAGATCGCGCGCGGTCGGCGGAATATAGTCGGCGGCGTGGGCCAGCTCGTGGTACAGCAGCGGCCCCAGGTCGTTGAGCAGTTCCGGCGTGGAACGCGATTCGCGGTCCCAGTACGACACGCTGCGGCGCGCATAATTGTTGTTGCGGACCTGGCGCCCCAGCAGGGTGTAGTTGAGCTGGCGCGCGTAGGCCAGGCGGTAATCGGGCACCCCGTTGACCAGGTCGCGCTGGGACGCATTCAGCCACAGGTAATTGGCATCGAGATAAATCGCCCCGGTGGCCGGCGTATAAAAGCTCGGGCGCACGTGCGAGCCGATCACGATGGCGCTGGCGCCGGCCAGCATGCGGCGAAAGTCGCTGTTGGGATCCTGGGTCAGCAGGAATTGCTCAAAGTTGGTGCCCAGGTAGTCGTGCGAGACCAGCACCCGGCCCATGATCTGCTCGACCGTGGGAACGGCGCCGGTGCCGGCTTCGGCTTGCAGCAGCGGCAAGGTGGCGGCGGTGCACAGATTGTCGCCGTCTTGGCGGTAGTACAGGGCGTTGTTGTAGGTGCAGCGCGCCAGTACCGGCGCGTAGCGCGCGGCCTGGCGGAATGGATGCACGCGCTCGGTAATGTCGAAGATGGCGCCGGTCGGCGCCGCGCTCTGGGGATCGACCGAGATGGTGACGTCGTCCGAATCGATCCGCCCGCTGCTGGCGGTCAGGGTGACGCGGAACTTGAGCGCGGTGTCGGTGCTGGCCTGGGGCGCGGTAATGGTCAGCGTGCCGTAATCGTCGTCCGGATTCAAGGTCACCGTCGGGCCGGAGACCTGGCTCCAGGTCATGCTGCGGACGGTTTCCGTGCTGTTGGCCATGGTGGGCCAGGCAACGATGGTGGTGCTCTGGCCGGGACGGACCGAGTGGTCGGTGCGCGCCGTCACCCACGCGCCGGCGGGCGCGGCGCCGATGCGGATGGTGGTGCTGGCGCTGACGGTGCTGCCATCGGCCATCACGACGCTGGCGCGCAGGCCGATGTTGCCTTCGCTGCGCGCTTCCAGCGCCACGGTGGGCGAGCGCGCCGCCAGCAAGTCGACGGCGGCGCCGCTGGTCTGGGTCCAGGTGATATCGGGCAGCGCTTCACCGGCGCACGACAGCACTGTGGCCGAGGCGGTCTTGCCGAGATCGACCGCGCTATCGGCGACGATCTGGATCCGGCACGGCGTTTCCGGCGCGGCCGCTGCGGCGGCGCTGCCGCCACCGCCACCGCCGCCGCAGCCGCTCAGGAGGGCCGCCAGCGCAAGCGCGGCGGGGATGTGGATGCTGTAAATAGTGGAACGTGGCAAGGTGGCCTCTGTAATCGGTGGGTTCGCTGAAAAGCCGCTCACGATAGCGCAAGCACCCCACCCTAAGGCTCACCAATAGTCACAAAAGCACTTGATCACGAATAAATTTTTTATCTGACCGGCAAGTCCCCTGGATGTCGGCGCTGCAGGTCGTCGCGGTTGCGCTGGGCACGTTCGGCGGCCGACTCGATGCGGCGCGCCGATGTTTTGGCAAACGCCGACTGGCCGAGCACCAGGTTCTGGGCCCAGGTGCTGCCCGCTGTCATCAGGATCGGCGCGGGCAAGCTGTCGACTGTGGCCGGATCGATCCACGGCGCCACGCGTTCCAGCACCAGCTTGATGCGCGGCTTGATGGCCGGCTCGGCGATGCGCCCGCGCTCGCCCCAGGCCACCACCAGGTCGTCGGCGCTGCTGCCATCCTTGTACAGATTGGTGAAGGCGATGTCGTAGCGCACGTTGTGGCGGTAGCTCATCATGAATTCCTCGAACAGCATGGCGAGGTCCTCGCGCGGATTGCTGCCCTGGAAAATAGAATAGGCGTAATCGTCGCTGGCCACGTCGGAGGAGAAGAAGCCGCCCACGTCGGCCGCGCTGTAAGCTTTCTGCTCGTCGGTCGCGGCGGCGCCCAGGTAGAGCACCTGGCCGAGGCCCTTCATCTCCGCCGAGCGCAGCGGATACTTGCTGGCCAGCGCGTCGGAAGGCAGGTTCTGATAGCTGATGCGCGGCGATACATTGCCCCAGATCGACAGGGCCGGATACAGACTGCGGTTGGACGGCGCGAAGAAATCGCCCGCATGCGCCAGTTCGTGATACAGCAGGCGGCCCAGCTCGAGCACCAGTTCGTCCTGTGTGCGGGACAGGCGCTCGGTGGACGGGAAACTGCGGCGCGCGTACGTGTTGTCGCGCACCAGCCGGCCGATAGTGGTGTAGTTGAGCGCATCGTCGAACGCCAGGCGGTAATCCGGCACTTCGGTGACCACATCGCGCTGCTCCGGGCGCAGCCACAAATTATTCGCATCCAGGTAAATCGCGCCGGTGGCGGCCGAATAGAAACTGGGGCGCACGTGCGAGCCGACCACGATGGCGCTGACACCGCCCAGCAGGCGGCGGAAGTCGCCATGGGTGTCCTGGGTGAGCAGGAATTGCTCGAAATTGGCGCCGAGGAAATCGTGCGACACCAGCACCCGGTCCATGATCTGCGCGACGGTGGGCAGGTAGCTGCTGCCGGCGGAGGGCTGGATCAGCGGCAGCGTATTGACGCTGCAAAAGTTGTTCTCGCCATTGCTCTTGAAGTACAAGCTCACATCGTAGGCGCAGCGCTGCAGCACCGCCGCGTACGGCGAGACCTGGCGGTAGGGGTGCACGCGGGCGGTGACGTCGAACGTCGCGCCTTCGGGCGCGGCCGCCTGCGGGTCGATGCTGACCAGCACGTCGTCGGTATCGACGCGGCCGCTGGCGGTGGTCATGGTAGCCCGGAAGCGCAGCGCGGTATCGGCGCTCACCTTGGGCGCCTTGAACATGAGGACCAGCTGCTTGTCGGTATTCATGGTCACGGACGGGCCGGCGGTCTGCGTCCAGGTGACGCTCTTGAGCGTGTCGCCTCCCAGCAAGGTCGGCCAGGCGCGCAGCGAGGTATCGGTGTCCGGACGCAGCGAGTGGTCGGCGCGCACGCTGACATAGCTGCCCGTGGGCGCGGCGGCGACGGTGATGCTGGTGCTGGCCGAGACCGCGCTGCCGTCGGCCAGGGTGGCGTCGGCGCGCAGACTGATGACGCCGGTGGCGCCGGTTTCGACCGCCACGGTCGGGCTGCGCGCGGCCAGCAGCTCGACGGCCGGTCCGCCGGTCTGGGTCCAGGCGATGTCGGCGAGCGGCGCGCCGCAGGACAGCGCGCTGGCGCCGGCGGTCTTGCCCTGCTCCACCGTGGCATCGGACACGACGTGGATCTTGCAACCGGCCGGGGCAGGCGGCAGCGGGTCGGCGGACGGCGGCGCAGGCGTCTCGGGCGGGGTGCGGATCGGGCCGCCTTCTCCGCCACCGCCGCAGGCCGCCAGTACGGTTGCGAGTGCAAGTGCCGACAAGGTCCGCAAGGTAACACTGGTTGAAATCACGATCTATCCCCTATCGGCTGCGCCAGGCCGGTCGCCTGTGCGCCAATTATAGGGATAACGTGCTGACCTCGCTTCAAGCTGGGCGTTACAATAGCGCAACATTCACCCAACCCCTGGAGTACACAACATCATGTTCAAACTGCACACCCTCTGCGCCGTGCTGCTGGCCGGCTTTGCCTTCTGCGTCCAGGCGGCGCCGAATGACCGCTATGAGGAAGCGCGCCACGCCTGCGACGGCGAACGCAACCAGGGCCAGCGTAAAAAATGCCTGCGCGAACTGGAGCGTGATTATCCAGTGGCCGAGCACAAGGCCAAAGCCGGCTGCCACGACTGCGCCAAAGTGCTTGGCGTGCGGGTCGAGAAGCGCAAGGGCGACAGCAACGCGCTGGGCGTGGTGGCGGGCGGCGCCGCCGGCGCCTTGCTGGGCAACCAGGTCGGCAGCGGCAACGGCAAGACCTTGGCCACCATCGCCGGCGCCGTCGGCGGCGCGTACGCAGGCAAGAAGATTCAGGAAAAAGCCAACGAATCGAAGGTCTGGACTGTCGACGTTGAATACGACAATGGCCGCCGTGGCTCGTTCTCCTTCGACCGGGAACCCGGCCTGCAGCGCGGCGATCGCGTCCGGAACGCCGGCCACTCGATCCGCCGTCTCTAACGGCGCAGCTGGCGCACGCCCAGTGCCAGCGCCAGGCTGGCCAGCAGCGCCAGATTCGCCAGCGGCCCGGCCGGCAGCGCCGGCAGCTCGGCGGGAGGATCGAAGCGCGCCATGCCCGCCGCATCCCCGCCAAGCGGCCGCTCGTTGAAAATGCTCGGAAAGTAAGCGCGCCGCAAGCGCGCCCGAAAGACCGCGATCCGGTCGTACAAGGCTAGCTGGGCCTGCAGATCGGTTTGCGCCAGGCGGTGCAGCAGCAGCTGCACATCGACTGCCGCCAGCAGCCATCCGGCCCGCTCGCTCCAGCGTTCGCGCGCCGCCAGACAGGCGCGGTTGGCGGCCAGCTGACCGCCCAGGGCCTCGTCGGCCACCTGATTCATCGCGAAATACCACCTCCAGCGGAAGCGCTCGCCCGCCGGTGCGCCATCGCGCCGCTCGGGACGGCCCTGAAACATCCGCGCCTTGACCTGTGCCTTCGGCAGGTCCCAGTCCGGCGGCACCGCCTGGCGCTGTGCCAGGGCCAGCTCGACCTCGCGCGCCTCCGGCAGCAGGCGGGCGATGACGGTGCCGGCGATGGCCGGCAGGATCATGGTCAGCACCACCAGGCAGGCCAGCAGCGATGCCGCGCCGGCAGCCGGCGAGCGGGCGCGCGCGCCAATCCATGCCCCCAAACCCAGCCAGAACCCCAGATACAGCGCGGCGGCGGCGGCCAGCGCCGCCAGCGCCCCGCCTGGCGCTCCCGACCAGAGCGCTCCCGCGGCAAAGGGCAGCACGCAGGCCGCCAGCGCCTGCGCGAAGCGCACGCCCAGGCGCCCTGCTGCGCGCTTGCCGACGGTGAGCTCGTGCGCCAGCGCGATCATCAGCAAGGGCGCCAGATACACCAGCACAAAGGCGAAGTCGAAGCGGCGCGCCACGGCCGGCTCGGCGTTGACCGATTCCGATTCGTACACCTGCGCGTGCAGGCCGAGCACGCGGATGCGCAGGGCCGAGGGCTGCAGGTCCAGGTTGCCGAGGGCGGCGAAGGCCAGCGGCGCGGCCGGATTGAGCGCCAGGTGGGCAGCAACGTCGGCCGCAGTGCCGGCGCCGGATGCCGGTCCGGGGCGCTGCGCCGCGCCCGCCACTTCGGCGTCGTGGGCGGCCACGGCGCGCGCCAGCTGCGCATGCTGCTGATCGACCACGCGCAGGCCATTGACGACGGCGCCGGCCGACAGCAGCGCCAGCGCAGCGAGCGCCAGCGCGGCCAGGCGCAGGCGCAGCCGCAGCGCCAGTTCGCGGCCAAAGCGGCTCACGCGGCCATCCTGGCGGGCCGTTGCGCCAGCACCTGCCCCGTGAAAGTCGGCAGCGGCCGGCAGCGCGCCCGGCGGCAGATGGCGGATCAACAGAGAGAAGGAATCGTTCGAAAACTTGCCAGTCATATGCGCCTTATATATGCTCTACAATCATTACATTGCATAACCATTTAGCATTGTAACTTTTTATATATAACGAACGCAAGCGCCGCACGCTTCAGCTTCTCCTTGTCTATTCAGCCTGTGAGATGCGCGCCAGCGCCAGACCGGCCAGCAGCGCCAGGCTCAACAACGGCCCGGCCGGCAGTGCGGGCGGCGTGACGTGCGGATCGAAGCGCGTCATGCCAGCCACATCGCTGCCGAGCGGCTGCTCGTTGAAGATGCCCGGGTAGTAAGCGCGCCGCAAACGCGCATGAAAGGCCGCCACCCGGTCATAGAAGGCCAGCTGCGCCTGCAGATCGGTTTGAGCCAGGCGGTGCGTCAGCAGCTGCACATCGACTGCCGCCAGCAGCCATCCGGTCCGCTCGCTCCAGCGTTCGCGTGCGGCCAGGCTGCTCCGGTAGGCGGCCAGCTGGCCGGCCACCGCTTCGTCCCCCACCTGGTGCATCGCGAAATACCACTTCCAGTGAAAGCGCCGGTTGACGGGCTCGGTGTCGCGCCACTCCGGATGGCTTTGGATGAATTGCGCCATGGTCTGCTGCTTCGGCAGGTCCCAGCCCTGATGCACGGCCTGGCGCTGCGCCAGCGCCAGCTCGACCTCGCGCGCCACCGGCAGCAGGCGGGCGATGACGGTGTTGCCGATGGCCGGCAGGATCATGGTCAGCAGCACCAGGCAGGCCAGCAGGGCAGCCGCGCCGGCATCGGTGCCGGCGCCATGGCGCCGCGCCAGGCCGGCCACCTCGGCGTCGTGGGCGGCCACGGCGCGCGCCAGCTGTGCGCGCTGCTGATCGATCACGCGCACACCATTGACGACGGCGCCGGCCGACAGCAGCGCCAGCACGGCCAGTGCCAGGGCGGCCATCCCGGGGCGCAGCAGCAGCGCCAGTTCGAGGCGCAGGCGGCTCATGCGCCTCCCCTGTCGAGCCGGCGCGCGACCAGTACGGCGGCGCCGGCGAGCGCCAGCGCCCATCCGGCCAGCATCGCCCAGGCCAGGCCGGTGCCGTGCAGCGCCTCCATGCCGGCCGGGCGATAGGCAAAGTGCGGCATGCGCCGCCAGTGCGCGCGGTCGAGACGCTGGTCGCGGTCATTCTGGTAGGCGACCTCGGTCACGTGCAGGCGGTTCAGGGCCTGGATCAGCGCGTAGCGGTAATGCTCGGCCGCGCGCAAAAAGCGCGCATGGCCGGCGCCGTCGGTCCCTGCCAGCGCGGTCGACAGACGGCGCAGCGCGATCGCCGGAGTGGCCACGGCGGCGAGGTCGACCAAGGCGTTCTGGCGCTGCTGCAGCACGGCATCGGCGCGCATGGCGCGCTCGAACACCGCGTTGCCGAGGTGCTCCCCTTCTTCGATCACCAGCGCACCGTAATTCACCGGCAAGTCCTCGACCCGCGCGCGCCCGTACCGCTGGAGGATGCGTGCGCGAAAGCGCGCAAAGTGCGGATCGTCCGGATCGTGGCTGTCGCCCAGCGCCGCCATGGCGATGGCGCTGGCGGCATCGGTCTCCACACGCATGGGGCGCTCGATCAGGCGCGCCGCGATGTCGGGAACGATGCGCGGCAGTAGCACCACCATGGCGACCCAGCAGCCGCACAAGGCAAGAAGGCTGGCGCGCGCGCGCCGGGCCAGCGCCGATACCAGCACCGCGCCAGTGCTCCACAGCAGCAGGTAGAGCGCATACGCGGCCATCATCGACAGCGCCTGCGCGCCCGCCCCGGCATGGCGCCAGGCCACGACGGCAAGTGCGCCGAACGCCGGGCTGGCCAGCAGCAGGGCCAGGCCGCCGTGGGCAGCGAGCTTGGCGGCGACGATGGCGTGGCCTGGCGTGCCGTGCGCCATCAGCAAGCGCAGCTGGCCCTGCTCGCGCTCGCGCGCCACGCTGCCGAAGGCGAGGAAGACGATCAGCAAGGGTGCCAGCACCTGCAGTACGAAAGCCGGCGTCAGCTGGCCGAAGCGCAGCAGAACCGAAGACTGGCCGGCTTCGCTGAAGTTGGCGCTGTTCTGCCGATGCCCTTCCAGGTACAGCATATGCCCGGCGAACGGATCGACGCCGAAATCGAAGAAGGCCAGCGGGCCGAGCGGGCGAAACACATAATGCCCGTAGTGGACCACCCGGTGCGGATGGCGGTCCGGTTGCGCATCCCACTGTGCATCGGCGCGGTTCTGGAAGTGCGCGCGGTCATGCGCCACCACACGCATGCGCTCAAGACTGGCCAGGCTGGCGGCCATGATCAGCGCCAGCAGCAGCACAGCCGCGCTCAAGGCGACCCGCTGGCGCAGCAGCGCGCGCCACTCCGCCAGCACCAGGGCGACGACGATGCGCCTCATGCAGCCTCCCTTGCCCCGTAGCGGCGGTACAGCGCGGTCACGTCGAACCGTGCCGCGCCCTGCGCCGCATACTCGGCGGCGATGACGCCTTGCGCCAGAAAGCCGATGCGGTCGGCCACTTCGGCTGCGCCGAGCAGGTCGTGGGTCACCAGGAACACCGTCTTGCCCTGCTTGCGCAGCCGCCCTAACAGAGTGTTGAACTCGCTGGTCGCCTGCGGATCGAGGCCGCTGGTGGGCTCGTCGAGCAGCAGCACCGGCGCCGAGCGCGCCAATGCCAGCGCAATGGCCACCTTCTGGCGCATGCCCTTGGAAAATCCGGCGAGGCGGCCGTCCCAGGCGGCCGCGGGCAGGCGGACCGCCGCCATGGCGTCCTCCAGCGCGGCCGGGGTATGGGCGTGCCCGGCCACGCGCAGGAAGTAAGCGATATTTTCGCGCGCGCTCAGATAATCGTAGAGCGCGACGTTCTCCGGCACATAGGCCATCATGGCGCGCGCTGCGCTCACGTCGGCGGCCACGTCGATGCCGCACACGTGGACTGCTCCGGCCAGCGGACGCACAAAGCCCAGCATGGCATTGATGGTGGTGGACTTGCCGGCGCCGTTGCCGCCCAGTAGCGCATAGATTTCGCCGCGCCGCACCTGCAGGTCCAGTCCCTTGAGGATGGGCACGGCCTGATACGACACGCACAGATTCGACAGGTTCAACGCCGGTTCAGGTAATCGATTCATTGAAGCCTCCTTAAAAGGTAGAGTGCGCGCCGAGCGTGACGCTGCGCGCCTGGCCGGGAGTGATCCAGGTGCGCTGGTAGGAGCTGGCGTAATAGGTGCGGTCGAACAGGTTGTCGATGTCGAGCGAAAAGCGCAGCCGGGGTGTGGCATGCCAGTAGGCCACCGCCTTGGCCAGCACGTAGCCGGGCAGTTCGAATGGCGCGGCGCCGGCGTCGGCCTGGGCCTGGGTACGCGCTTCGCCCAGGCGCAGGCCGGTGTAGCTCACGCCGCCCCCCACGGCCACGCGGCCATGCGCGCCGGCCCTGCCTTCGTACACCATCAGCAGGCTGCCGTTCACACGCGGAATGTTGAGCAGACGGCCGTGGCGTTCGAGTATGTGGTCGTCCGTCACATAGGCGTCGATCAGCGACAAACTGGCATTGGCGCGCCAATGGGCGCCCAGGCGGCCGGCATAGTCGGCGTCGAGACCGCGGCTGCGCACCGCGCCGGCGGTGACAAAATAGCCGGGATTGGCCGGATCGGCCGTGAGCACATCCCGCTTGCGGATGTCAAACAGCGCGATGGTCGCGCCCTGCGCGTGGTCGGCGCTTTCCCACTTGACGCCGGCTTCAAGCGCGCGGCCGTGTTCCGGCGTGAACGCGGAGCCGGACGCGCTGCTGCCACTGTTGGGCCGGAACGAGCGGCCGGCATTGGCGAACAGGGTCCACTGCGCATCGGGCAGGTAGCTCAGGCCCAGGCGCGGCGCGCGCGAAGCCGGATGCTGGCTGCTCAGGGCGCCGTTGCGCAGATCGTGCAGCGACTGCGTATAGCGGTCGATGCGCGCGCCGGCGAGGATGCGCCAGCGCGCGCCGATGCTGAGCGCATCCTGCACGTACAGGGCGCGGTTGCGCTGCTCTTCGCGGGTATCGGTATTGGGCAGCGGCAGCGGCTGCGGCTGGCCGTAGACCGGCGCGAAGATATCGATGGCATATGGGGCGGCTGCGCCGGGATTGGCGCGCAGCATGCGCTGGTCGAGGTCGAAGCGATACGCCTCGGTCCCGATCAGCAGCTGATGGGTCAAGTGGCCGCTGCTTATACGTCCGGTCAGCTCGGCCTGCAACGCGACATCGCCGGAACTGAAATCGCGGTAGCGGCGCTGGCGCCGCAGCGTGCGGCCGTCGGCCTGCAGCGCGGGCTGGCCCTCGGTCGAGAAGCCGCGCAGATCCGCGTTCTTGGCCGAGACGGCCGCGCGCGCGCTCCACTGCCCGTCCAGCTGATGCTCGGCCACCAGCTGGTGCGACAGACTCCGCATGCGCACATCGCCGTCGGCCGGTTCGCCCAGAAAGCGTTCGCGCGGCACGGCCCCGGGCCGGTCGCCGGCGGCCGCCACGCCGCGGTCCAGGGGAGCCGCATGGCGCAGCGCTTCGCCGCGATAGTTCAAGGTCGTGCCGGAACCGAGCTTCCAGGTCAGGGCCGGAGCCAGCAGCGCCCGGCGCGATGCGACGTGCTCGCGGAAGCTGCCACGCTCCTCGAGCGCGGCATCGAGCCGGTAGGCGGCGGTACCGCCGAGCGGGCCGGTGGTGTCCAGCACGGCGCGGTGGAAGCCGTCGCTGCCGAGGTAAGCCTCGACCGCGTGCGCGCTGCGCCACAACGGGCTTTTGCTCACGATGTTCAGGGTGCCGCCGGGTTCGCTGGCGCCGTACAGCGATGCCGCCGCGCCCTTGAGAAATTCGATGCGTTCGATATTGGCCGTGTCGCGCGGGGCATTGAAGCCGCGGTTGCCGGCAAAGCCGTTCTGCAGCAGCGCCATGCCGCTGTTGATGTCGCCGGCCAGGCCGCGGATGGCGATGTTGTCCCACATGCCGCCGAAGTTATTCTGGCGCGAGACGCCGCCGGCGAAGTCCAGCGCATCGTCCAGGCGCACGGCGCCCAGGTCGTCGAGCGACTGGCGCGCCATGACGCGCACCGCCTGGGGCAACTCGCGCAGCGGCAGATCGGTCTTGCTGGCGCTGGCGTCAAGGGCATGGTAGGGGCCGGAGGAGCGGCGTCCGGCCACTTCCACCAGTTGCATGGAGTCGGCGTCGGCCGCCAGCAGAGAGACAGGGGCGAGCGCCAGCGCCGCCGGCACACAGATTGCAGGTGTCATTTTCATTGGTTCAGTTCTTTAATGACGCGCAGGCGCACACGAGGCGCGCAAGGACACGTCGGGAAAGCGGACAGCCGCGCGCCGGCCTGCGATGGCCGGGCAGCTGCAAAAAGGACTAATTACTGAGGACGATGAGCGGGAGGCGCCTGGCGCGGCGGGATCAGGTAGCGGCGCGGGGTGACGCTGACGTAGTCAGGCCGGCGCGCCGCCAGATAGGCGATGACGAGGAAGACCGCCAGCAGGGCTGGCGGTGCGGCCGGAAGCGGCGCGGCTTTGCCGCCGCTCATGTGACAGACGACGCAGTCGGCCATCTCGTCGATCGTGTCGTGCCGGTGCGAGTAGGCGAGCGTCATTTGCACCAGCATGACGAGCACGCACAGCCACAGCGCCGCCCGGTAAAGGCGCGCCTTGGTGAAGCGGGATGCGATGGCGTGGGCGGTCATGATGGTTGCGGCAGCATGCTTGCAATGACCGCAAAAGTATAACATCGATAAGGCGGGCTCCGCACCGCCTTATCGATGACGCATCAGAACTGCGCGTCCTCCAGCGCCAGCACGCCGCTGCTGCCGTCGACAATGGCCGTGCGCAGGCCGCCGGCCTGGGTCAGGATATGGTCGGCAAAAAAGCGCGCGGTGGCGATCTTGGCTTTGTAGAAGGCGGCGTCGCCCTCCCCGCCGGCGAGCCTGTCGCGCGCCACCAGCGCGGCGCGGCCCATCTGCCAGCCGCCCAGCACGATGCCGGCCAGCTTCAGATACAGCACGCTGCCGGCGAACACGCCCTTGACGTCGGCCTTGGCATTGGCCACCACGTAGTCGATCACCGCTTCCAGGGCCGCGCTGCCGGCCGCCAGGCGCTCGCCGATCACGGCCAGCTCGGCCCCGCCCGCGGCCAGCTGCGCTTCGACCGCACGCACCTCGGCCAGGATGGCGCGCGCCACCGCGCCACCGTCGCGCACCGTCTTGCGGCCCACCAGATCGTTGGCCTGGATGGCCGTGGTGCCTTCGTAGATGGTGAGGATCTTGGCGTCGCGGTAGTGCTGGGCGGCGCCGGTTTCCTCGATAAAGCCCATGCCGCCGTGGACCTGCACGCCGTCGCGCGCGACGTCCTGCGACAGCTCGGTGGACCAGCCCTTGATCACCGGGACCAGGTACTCGTACACGGCCAGCCTGGCCGCGCGCGTGGCTTGATCTGGATGGTGATGGGCCAGGTCGCTGATGCCGGCGCCCACGTAAGCGAGCGAGCGCGCCGCTTCGGTCTGGGCGCGCATCGACATCAGCATGCGGCGCACGTCGGGGTGGTGGATGATGCTCACCGGAGCGCTCGATCCGGCCACGTCGCGCGACTGCACGCGCTCCCTGGCGAAGGCCACCGCCTGCTGATAGGCGCGCTCGGCCAGCGCGATGCCCTGCAGGCCGACGCCGAAGCGGGCCGCGTTCATCATGATGAACATGTATTCGAGGCCGCGGTTTTCTTCGCCCACCAGCGTGCCGACGGCACCGCCATGGTCGCCGAACTGCAGCACCGCGGTGGGGCTGGCCTTGATGCCCAGCTTGTGTTCGAGCGAGACGCAGTGCACGTCGTTGCGCGCGCCCGGCGCGCCGTCGGCGCCGACCATGAATTTGGGGACGATGAACAGCGAGATGCCTTTCACCCCCGGCGGCGCGTCGGGCGTGCGCGCCAGCACCAGGTGGATGATGTTCTCGGCCATGTCATGCTCGCCGTAGGTGATGAAGATCTTGGTGCCGAATACCTTGTAGGTACCGTCGCCCTGCGGCACCGCGCGGGTGCGCACGGCGGCCAGGTCGGAACCGGCCTGCGGCTCGGTCAGGTTCATGGTGCCGGTCCATTTGCCGGAGATGAGCGGCTCCAGGTACAGCGCCTTTTGCTCGCTTGACCCGGCCGTCAGCAGCGCCTCGATGGCGCCATCGGACAGCAGCGCCACCAGCGCGAACGAAATGCTGGCCGCATTGAGCATCTCGATGCAGGGCGTGGCCACCAGCTTGGGCAAGCCCTGGCCGCCGAAATCGCTGGGGTGCTGCACGCCCTGCCAGCCAGCCTCGGCGAAGCTCTTGAACGCTTGCTTGAAGCCCTTGGCGGTGGTGACTTCGCCGTCGTGCCAGAAGCTCGGTTCCCGGTCGCCCGGATGGTTCAGCGGCGCGATCTCGGCGGCACAAAACTTGGCGTTTTCTTCCAGCACCGCTTCGACGGTGTCAGGGGTGGCGTCCTCGCAGCCGGGCAGCTGGTTGACGGTCGACAGGCCGGCCAGTTCGTTCATCACGAACAGCATGTCCTTCAAGGGGGCGGTGTAGCTCATTGGCGGATCTCCAAAAAAGAAGCCACGCCGGACCCGGCATTGTGTGCCTGGTCAGCCGTGGCTTGCATGGGGCAGCGTACGGTTGCTTGGGTGTGTGTCAGCTAAATCAGCCGAGTTCTTTGATCAGCTCCGGAACCACGTCGAACAGGTCGCCGACGATGCCGTAATCGGCCACCGAGAAGATCGGCGCTTCGGGGTCCTTGTTGATGGCGACGATGGTCTTGGAATCCTTCATGCCGGCCAGGTGCTGGATGGCGCCGGAAATGCCGACCGCGATATACAGCGAGGGCGCGACGATCTTGCCGGTCTGGCCGACCTGCCAGTCGTTCGGCACGAAGCCGGCGTCGACCGCCGCGCGCGACGCGCCCATGGCGGCGTTGAGTTTGTCGGCCAGCGGTTCGAGCAGCTTGAAGTTCTCGCCCGAGCCCATGCCGCGGCCGCCAGAAACGATGATCTTGGCGGCGGTCAGTTCCGGACGGTCGGACTTGGCCAGCTCGCGGCCCACGAAAGCGGATTTGCCCGAATCGGCCACGGCGGCCACGGTTTCGGTGGCGGCCGAACCGCCGCTGGCGGCAGCGGCGTCGAAGCCGGTGGTGCGCACGGTGATGACCTTGACCGCGTCAAGCGACTGCACGGTGGCGATGGCGTTACCGGCGTAGATCGGACGCTCGAAAGTGTCGGGCGCGTCGACCTTGGTGATTTCGGAGATCTGCGCCACGTCCAGCTTGGCGGCCACGCGCGGCAGCACGTTTTTGCCGAAGGCGGTGGCCGGGGCCAGGATGTGGGAGTACGCCGATGCCAGCGCCAGCACCTGCTCGGCGACGTTCTCGGCCAGGCCATCGGCCAGGTGGGCGGCGTCGGCCACCAGCACCTTGGCGACGCCGGCGATCTGCGCTGCCTGGGCGGCGGCACCGGCGCAGCCGCTGCCTGCCACCAGCAGGTGCACTTCGCCGCCGCACTGGGCGGCCGCGGTCACGGTGTGATGAGTGCTTCCCTTGAGGGAGGCGTTGTCGTGTTCAGCAATGACTAATGCGACCATGATAGGTTCCTATATTTTTTGACGACGGTGTGAACGGCGTGGCCGCGATCAGATAACTTTGGCTTCGGTGCGCAGCTTGGCCACCAGCGTGGCGGCGTCGGGCACCTTGATGCCGGCCGAGCGCTTGGCCGGCTCGACGACCTTGAGCGTCTTCAGGCGCGGCGCCACGTCCACGCCCAGGTCTTCCGGCTTGACCGTTTCGAGCGGCTTTTTCTTGGCCTTCATGATGTTCGGCAGCGTGACGTAGCGCGGCTCGTTCAGGCGCAGGTCGGTGGTGACGATGGCCGGCAGGCTCAGCGCCAGGGTTTCCAGGCCGCCGTCGACTTCGCGCGTGACCGTTACTTTGCCTTCTTCCAGCACCACCTTGGAGGCGAAGGTCGCCTGCGGCCAGCCCAGCAGCGCCGCCAGCATCTGGCCGGTCTGGTTGGAGTCGTCGTCGATGGCCTGCTTGCCCAAGATGATCAGCTGCGGCTGCTCCTTGTCGGCCAGCGCCTTGAGCAGCTTGGCCACGGCCAGCGGTTCCAGGTCCACGCCGGTTTCGACCAGGATGGCGCGGTCGGCGCCGATCGCCATGCCGGTGCGCAGGGTTTCCTGGCACTGGCTCACGCCGCACGATACCGCCACCACTTCCGTCACCTTGCCCGCTTCTTTCAAGCGCATGGCTTCTTCCAGCGCGATTTCGTCGAAGGGATTCATCGACATTTTGACATTGGCGATATCGACGCCGCTGCCGTCGGACTTGACGCGAACCTTGACGTTATAGTCGACGACGCGTTTGACGGGAACCAGGACTTTCATAGGGGTGCCTTTGGAAAATGAATGAGGTATTGGTGTGACTAAAGTGGCCTAGATTATAAGAGAAAAATGGTTTCACAACCAAATTAAAGCACGATCGTGCGATTTTCCGCTAGAAGAAAACCCCTAATGCGGGGCTGGTCGGGAGGACGGTGAGAATCGACGGGATGCCAATGGGAAACCCGTCGCCACGATTTTATTTGCGGCGCATCAAAAAGATGAATTCGAAGCCGTTATGCGAGTGCGACAGCAGGGCGTTGCCGGTCTGCTTGGCAAATGCCTGGAAGTCGCGCACCGAACCGGAATCGGTGGCGACGATGCGCAGCACCTCGCCGGTCGCCATTTCCGCCAAAGCCTTCTTGGCTTTGAGGATAGGCAGCGGGCAGTTCAGGCCGCGGGCGTCGAGTTCCTTCTGATATTCCATGATCTCGGGGACGAATGTCGTGTCGCTCATCGCTTGCTCAGTGTGGTTGGTTGAACGTAGTCACAACTCGAATATACTCCAAATAGCAGACTTTGACGCACCGCACAAATATTTAGTTTTTCCGTTGCAAAACCACAACGAGTATGTTTCTTTTGCAACCGTTTGGTGATAGTTGGTGAGAATTGGAAGGGTTTCCCCTGCGGCGCCCAAAAAATGCCGCGGGGACCGAAGCCCCCTGCGGCACCTCCAGCTTCAGACTAAGTGCGGGGCCTTACCGGCACCTTACGCGCGCTGGCCCACCCACTCGGCCACGCCAGCCAGGGCTGCCGGCAAGCCGCTCGGATCGGTACCGCCGGCCTGCGCCATGTCGGGACGGCCGCCGCCCTTGCCGCCCACCTTCTGGGCCACAAAGTTGACCAGCTCGCCGGCCTTGACCTTGGAGGTGGCGTCCGCCGTCACGCCGGCGATCAGGCTGACCTTGCCGTCGTTGACGCTGGCCAGCACGATGGCCGCGGTCTTGAGCTTGTCCTTGAGCTTGTCCATGGTCTCGCGCAGGGCGGTGACGTCGGCGCCGTCCAGGGTCGCGGCCAGCACCTTGATGCCGTTGACGTCGATGGCCTGGGTGGCCAGCTCGTCGCCCTGCCCCGCAGCCAGCTTCGACTTCAGCGCCGCCAGTTCCTTCTCCAGCGACTTGACCTGGTCCTGCACCTGGGCGATGCGCGCGCCCAGCTCGTCCGGACTGGTTTTGAGGGCGCCGGCCGCTTCCTGCAGGCGCCGGTTCATCGACTGCACCAGCGCCAGCGCGCCTTCGCCGGTGACGGCTTCGACGCGGCGGATGCCGGCCGCCACGCCGCCTTCAGCGACGATCTTGAACAGGCCGATATCGCCGGTGCGGTTGACGTGCACGCCGCCGCACAGCTCCTTGGACGAGCCGATATCGAGCACGCGCACTTCGTCGCCGTACTTCTCGCCGAACAGCGCCATCGCGCCGTGCTTGACGGCGTCGTCGAAGGACATGTGCTGCGCGCGGGTGGCGTGGTTTTCCAGGATCTCGCGGTTGACGATGGTTTCGACGCGGGCGATCTCGTCGGCCGTCAGCGGTGCGTTGTGGCTGAAGTCGAAACGGGTCTTGTCCGGATCGACCAGCGAACCCTTTTGCGACACGTGTCCGCCCAGCACTTCGCGCAGCGCCTTGTGCATCAGGTGCGTGGCCGAGTGATTGCGGATGGTGCGCGCGCGCTTGGATTCGTCGACGATGGCGTCGACGGTGTCGCCGACCTTGAGCGAACCGGCCTGGAGCACGCCATGGTGGCCGTACACGTCGGCCTGGATCTTGAGCGTGTCTTCGACTTCAAACTGGCCGCCGGCGGCCTTGATGAGGCCCTGGTCGCCCACCTGGCCACCCGACTCGGCGTAGAACGGGGTGGTGTCGAGCACCACGATGCCCGCCTGGCCGGCCTTGAGTTCCTGCACCGCGGCGCCCTCGGCGTACAGCGCGATCACGTGGCTGCCATGCACCAGCTGCTCGTAGCCGACGAACTTGTTCTTCTCGCCGCTGTATTCGACCTTGGCGGCCATCTTGAATTTACCGGCGGCGCGCGCGGTCTTCTTCTGCTCTTCCATGGCGGCGCTGAAGCCCGCCTCGTCCAGGGTCACGCCGCGCTCGCGGCAGATGTCGGCGGTCAGGTCGAGCGGGAAGCCATAGGTGTCGTACAGGGTGAAGGCGGTGGCGCCGTCGAGCTTGGTGCTGTCCTTGGCCAGCTGGGCTTCGAGAATCTTCATGCCGTGTTCGAGCGTCTCGCCAAAGCGCTCTTCCTCGGTCTTGAGCACCTGGGCCACGCGTTGCCTGGCTTCGTTCAGCTCAGGATAGGCGCTGCCCATTTCGGCGGCCAGGTCGTCCACCAGCTTGTAGAAAAATGGCTTGGTCTGGCCGAGCTTGTGGCCGTGACGCAGGGCGCGGCGGATGATGCGGCGCAGCACATAGCCGTGCCCTTCGCTGCCAGGAATGATGCCGTCGACGATGAGGAAGGCGGCGGCGCGGATGTGGTCGGCGATCACGCGCAGCGACTTGCTTTCCAGGTCGGTCGCGCCGGTCTCGCGCGCGGCGGCGCGGATCAGGTTCTGGAACAGGTCGATTTCATAGTTCGAGTGCACGTGCTGCAGCACCGCGGCCAGGCGCTCCATGCCCATGCCGGTGTCGACGCAGGGCTTGGGCAGCTTGTGCATCACGCCCGCATCGTCGCGGTTGAACTGCATGAACACCAGGTTCCAGATTTCAATGAAGCGGTCGCCGTCTTCGTCGGGCGAGCCGGGAGGACCGCCGGCGATCTCGGCGCCGTGATCGTAGAAGATCTCGGTGCACGGGCCGCATGGGCCGGTGTCGGCCATCTGCCAGAAATTGTCCGAGGCATAGCGCGCACCCTTGTTGTCGCCGATGCGGATGATGCGCTCAAGCGGCACGCCGATTTCCTTGGCCCAGATATCGTAGGCTTCGTCGTCTTCGTGGTAGACGGTGACGGTCAGCTTGTCGGCCGGCAGCGCGTAGACCTTGGTCAGCAGTTCCCAGGCGTAGTTGATGGCGTCGCGCTTGAAATAGTCGCCGAAGCTGAAGTTACCCAGCATTTCGAAAAACGTATGATGGCGCGCGGTATAGCCGACGTTTTCCAGATCGTTGTGCTTGCCGCCGGCGCGCACGCAGCGCTGCACCGAGGTGGCGCGCGAGTACGGGCGCGTGTCGGTGCCGATGAACACGTCCTTGAATTGCACCATGCCGCTGTTCGTCAACAACATGGTCGGATCGTTGCCCGGCACGAGCGGGCTGGAACGGACGATCGTGTGGCCCTTGGATTCGAAGAACTTGAGGAATTTGTCGCGAATTTCGGATGATTTCATGTCGTAGGGGCGTGAGCCGGCAGCATTCTGGAAAAAATCGATTATAGCTTAGTCGCAAGGACCAATATAGGGAGCGGCGCCGGCGCGCTCAGGCGAAATCGGGCTTGAACAGGTCGATCCGATCGGTGCAAAAGCCATCCACGCCCCAGTCGAGCAGCTCGCGGGCGCGGGCGGCATCGTTGACGGTGTAGCAAAAAAGACCATAACCGGCGGCCCGGATGGCGCTGGCCTGCGCCGCGCTCAGGTGGCGCTGATTGGTGTGGATGGCGACCGCTTCGAGTGCCGCGGCGTGCCCTTGCCAGCCATCCTCGATCTTGTCGAGCAGCAGCGCGCGCGGCAGATCCGGAGCGGCCATCCTGGCCGCTTCCAGTGCGGCGATGGAAAACGAGGACAGCAAGGGCACGCGCGCGGGGTCGTCCTGGGCAATTTCCAGGCCGAACATGGCGCGGGTCAGAGTGGCGACCGTCCGGCCGGTCTCCTCGTCAAAGCCGGGCGCGGGCTTGATCTCGATATTCATCCAGATGTCGTTGCCCTTGCAGAAATCGACGAACTGGGTGAACAGGGGCACGGTCTCCCCGGCGAACTGCCCGGAAAACCAGCGGCCGGCATCCATGGTGACGAGCTCGGCGGCATCGTAATCGAACACCTGGCCGGAACCGGCCACCGTGCGGCCCAGATAGGGGTCGTGCATGACCACCGGCACGCCGTCGCGCGCCAGCATGACATCGAATTCGACCGCGCGAAACCCGTAGGACAGGCCGCAGCGCAGCCCGGCCAGGGTGTTTTCAGGCGCCAGTTTGCCGCCGCCCCGGTGGGCGACGCAGCGAGGATAGATCCACATGCCGTCACACTACCATTGATTGAGCACGGCGGGGCGCAGGCCGAACCAGCCGACCACCAGCACATTGACCAGCACGCTCATCCAGAAGCGCCACAGAAAGGCCGGCTTGGCCGTCTTGTGGCGCAGCCAGCGCTGCGCCAGCAAACCGCCCGGCCAGCCGCAGGCCAGGCCCAGCCACAACAGAGTGGACTCGGGCGTGCGCCGCCGTCCGGCGCGCGCGGCCGCTTTGTCAAGCGCGTACATGAGAAAGCACACGCCACTGAGCAGCACGTACGTGCCGCCGAAGACCAGCAAAACAAGAGCTTGAGTATGCATCAGCGCAACCGATCGCCCGCCGCGCCCACGCCCGGCCCGGGCCGCGCCACTATATCCGTGAACGCGGCGGCCTACAACAACTGCCGGCTCAGGGCGGACTGTCGGCCAGGAAGGCGAAAATCTGCGGCCACAGTTTGGCGTGGGCGTTGGGACCGACCAGCACCCCCACGTGCTGGATATTGACGCCGATATCGCCCTCGTAGTACAGCAGGCTTTTGTGGGTGCTCGCCGCTGCCTCGTGAAACGGTTGTACCGACTGGAGCGGAATGACGCGGCTGCGCGGGTCCACCACGCACAGCAGCGACGAGCGCAGATCGCGCGGCCCGATGGTGCGCCCGCCGATACGCAGCGTGCCCAGCATGAAATAGTCGTGCCGGTACAGCAGCTCGACGATTTCGTGGAACAGCCTGCCCGGCAAGGGGAATTCGTCATAGGTCCAGCGTTCGACCCGCATGTGCAGACGGAACGCGTCCGGGTCGACGCACGAGACGCAGCGGTCCAGCAGGCGTTCGAACTGAAAGGCGTGCGGCGCGGCCGCCGCGCTGACGGCGTTCAGGAACGAGCCGGGCACGTCGCCGAAGGCATGGGCAATCGGCTTGGCGTCGGGGACCTTGGCGATCATGGGCGCGAAGTCGCCGGCGTCGGCGCCAAAGTGCAGGGGCGACTCGAGCACCACCAGCGCGCGCACCTGGTCGGCATGCAGGCAGGCGAACATGGCCGCCAGCACCCCGCCCAGGGAATGCCCGGCCAGCAGGATGCGCTCTTCGCCGCTGTCGTCGGCGATGACTTGCTGGCACACCGGCAGCAGGCGGCCGGCGTAGTCGTCCAGGCCGAAGGGATGGTCGGCGCTGACCACCGGCACCCATTCGGCCAGGTACACGCGCATGCCCTGCTCCAGGCAGCGCCGCACCACGCTGGCCTCGGGCGCCAGGTCCCAGATATAGGGGCGCTTGATCGGCGCCGGCACGATCAGCAGGGCCGGCCCGTCGGCCCCGTCACGGCTGTATTTTCGGACCCTGAGGCCAGGCTCGGTGTGGAGAATCTCGAACGGCGCCTCGGCCGGACCGAAGCCGGCGAAGTCGAGCATGTCGCGTTGCGCCAGGCGAATACAGTCCATGCGCCGGTAACGGTCCGGGTCGAGCTGCTGCGCGCCCTGTGGTGGGGGGTTTTGTGTCATGGGGGAACTTCCACTGATCGATGTGTAATTGGTTGTGCTGCCTTCCGGTGACGGGCTCGTATCTCAGAGTCGAATCACATCACACAAGTTCGCCACACGGGTGGCGATCACTGCTGTTTCGACGTGAAGTTTGTGTTGCCTCAATCTATATCCTGCCGCAACACAGGTTTCGCAGGTGTTTCTTGTGAACTATTTCCGCCCGCCATTACGAAGACACCGTGAAGTGGCGAACAGATTCCATTCCGACATCGGTCTATGCTCACGGATCGGGGCAGCGCGCCTCAATCCGTGCTGACCCATTGATTCACTCACTTGGAGGCCGTATGGCATTCGATTTAGGTAACATCCTGCAGCAATACCTCGGCGGCGGCGGCAGCAACAATCAGGGCCGCGCTGCTGACGATTTCGACCAGATCGCCAACAGTGCGCCCCAGTCGAGCATGGCGCAAGGGGTCACCGACGCGCTGCGCTCGGACCAGACCCCGCCCTTCCCGCAAATGGTAAGCCAGCTGTTCGGGCAGAGCGATCCGCATCAGCGTGCCGGCGTGCTCAATCAATTGCTGGGCTCGGCCGGTCCCGGCCTGATGGCGGCGCTGGGCAGCGGTGCGCTGGGCAATCTGTTCCGCGGCGGCCAGAACGATACTCCGCAGATCACGCCGGAACAGGCCGCCACCCTGACGCCGGAACAGGTGCAGCAGATCGCTGAGCAGGCCGAGCAGCACAACCCCGGCGTAGTCGAGCGCGTGGGCGACTTTTACGCGCAGCACCCGAGCCTGGTGAAAACCATCGGCGGCGCCGCGCTGGCCATCGTGCTCGGCCGCGTGGCCGAAGGCATGCGCCACTAAATCCAACCTTCACTTTTTCGACAAGGAACTCTCATGGGCATCCTGAGTAACATCTTCCACAAGATTTTCCCATCGTCGCACCCTGCCGCGGTCAATGCCGGCGCGCAGAGCGCACCGCAATCGTCCGCGCAAGGCGGTCCCGGCTCGATGCAGTCGGCCTCGGTCGGCCAGAGCACGCCGCAAGCCCAGTCCGCCCCGCCGCCCGCAGCGCCGATGGACCAGGTCGATGTCGAAGCGATCCTGACCAATATGGCGGCCAAGTCCGGCCAGCAGCTGAACTGGCGCAGCTCCATCGTCGACCTGCTCAAGCTGCTCAACATCGACAGCAGCGTGCAGGCGCGCAAGGAATTGGCGCAGGAGCTCGACTACAAGGGCGACGCCAATGATTCGGCATCGATGAACACCTGGCTGCATCGCCAGGTGATGAACAAGCTGGCCGCCAATGGCGGCAAGGTGCCGTCCGACCTGCGCGACTGAACCAGCGAGGCGCTCGTTGCTCTCCTCGGCCGTCGCACGCTTCTTGCAAGGAACGGCGCCGGCCGATTATGACTCGGCTTGGGTGCGCCGGTGTGGTCGTCGACGTGCCGGCCAACGCTGGCGCTCGCGCCATCGCCTTCCCGCTCAAAAAATGAAAACTGTCCGTCATCGCTCATCAAGCGTTTCGGCGAAGGCCAACTTACTTTCCTGGTATTGGGTAGTGAAGCTGTGCTGCGGACGGATGTCGCGGACCTTGCGCGCGTACGCCCATTTAATAACACCATGATCAAAGAACGCGGGCTAAGCTCCAGCGCTCCACTGCCATATCGTCAAACCATACTCTGAGGCATCGAAAGACGGCATAATTTCTCCAAC
Organism: uncultured Oxalobacteraceae bacterium; assembly: GCA_946480015.1. The sequence goes on from CAMLIL010000009.1 coordinate 90,731, forward strand.
GCGAAAATGACGCAGACTGTCAGCTTTCGCCGGGCTGAACCACTTACCTTCCTGCGGGCACGCCTGTCCTCCGACGATACGCAGCATTTGTCGCCCGTCTTCGAGTTTCACTGGCCGTCGTGGCATGCTTCGAGCGTAGTCAACCATGTCTTTGGGGTAGACGATTTCATCGCGATAGGAACTGTCGTCGATATCGTACAAATAGGTGAAAGCGCCCGCGCACATTGCCCAGTATCCGAAATAAGGACTAAACTTCGGGGTTATTTTCTCGTGCTTCCCCCAGAAATGCGCCTGGCCTTTCATCGACGGATACCACTTGCTTACGTATTTCCTCATCGCCTTTGCTTTTTCAGCGGGCGACTCGCTGTCGATCGCCTCGACCAACATTTGATAAGGCTTACCCCACAACAATTCATCCAGAAAAGGTCGATCAGGAAGGTAAAAATCTAGCAATTCCTCAATTACCAGATCGATACCATCGTAATCCGTCCCTTCAAGCAATGCGTAAATCCGCGGAATAAGATCGTCACGATGGAGTAGAACTGCTGCACTTAACATATTTAAGTAATCAACATACTCGTCCATCGGATCGTCAATCATGAAAACCGGATAATAGTTTTCATTCGAAACATCATGTCCCGACTCTACCGCCCGTTCATAGCCTTCGACGACTGTAGTCAGGAACGCAGCGCATTCGGCGCAGTCTGTCCCAGTGGTAAACCGAAACTGAAATTCGCTCCATAAGCTTGACGCCATCATCTCAAGCATTCCAGTTCTCTCATAGGGAGAATCCTTATATTGCAACATCTTTTCTGTAGAAAACGTTCTATCCGATTTAAAGAAAGCTATCATATTATTAAAAGTATCTTCGCCAATATATGGCTGCCGGCGTCTTTCATTAAAGTTTGCACTCATCATTTCCTCGGTTTCGTTTTCGTTCTCGGAGGCCGCTTGGGTAGGCCATGAACGCTGTACGTTTCGTTCGCAGCGTTAAGATCAGCTTCTCCAAATTCCTTCCTAATCGCATGCACGGAATGGTCATCTGCGTACTTCTGTGCTTCGATCGGATTGCTCACCAAACCTTCGCTGATAATCTTGTTCGCCGCAATCACGTGCGCCACCGCCTCTTCCGGTGTTACAAGGACAACGTGCCTGGAATAGTTAAGGCTAATCCTCGATTTCAAATCAAAAAAATCCCTTTTCAGCCGGGCGGCAATCCATTTATGACTCATCTGCATAACTTTTATCGGTGCGACATCGGATTCTTTCCGGTCTGGTTGGGATAAAGTTCTGCCAGGCTGCGATCTACGTGGCACCTTCGTCTTTTGTTTCTGTTTAGCGGTGCGCGGCCCGTCATTCGCTTCCCCAAGCAGCTCAATGAGCTCAGCAGATGTATTCATACTCGCCTTCGCTTCAACGATTGCGTACTGATGCGATTCCAACCGATTGGTAAACCAAACAGAATCAATGCCACCCTGGACCACATGTTTGCTCGGCGTGCACAGATACAGCGGCACTCCATTGTCATTAATCTTTCTCGGCACTTCGTTGTCATCATTTTTATTGTGGTTGGTTTGCCATCCCGCAGACTGGCCGCCAATTGCAGGGCCAATCATGTCGTGCCTATTCCACTTGAGCCCCCAATTTTTATGTTCGATGACGTAGTGATCGACAATGTGCTCGCCCAGCAATCCTTTTAACATAGAATTTAGCGGCCTATACAGGTCATACGCCGTGTGCTGTACTGTCATAGCGAGCTTTCCCTGAGCTGTCTTTCCTTGCGTACGTGGGGCCTCGGCTATCGGCTTGTGCTTGCCAACCGGCGCCGCTGCTGGGCGATGCCCCGACGCTCCCTGCCCAACGCGCGGTACAGACGCCATATTGCCCGCCACTGCCATCGCCACAGCCGCCGCATGCTCACCCAACATATCCTCAAGAAACTTCCTGATTTCGACCGCAGCCTCGCGGATCGGTCCGTCAAGCTGTCCGCGCAGTGCCTTGAGGCCAGGCGCGACGTCGCGCGCCAGGCGCTCCAACCGTTCTGGGCACCACCAGTGCCCCTGCCCAATATAGTCCAGCATCGCGATGCAGCTTGCCAGCGCCATGTTCGCCTGCAGGATCGCCGCCTGGGTATTACCCGCCCAATCAAGCGCCTTCACCCAGCGCACTGCGCCGCCCTTCTTCTGGCCAAGCATGCGCTCGACCATCGCCACCCCGCTATTGATGACGCCTTTTGCCGCTTTCCGTTCCTTGTAGAGCGGCTTAAAGACCGTCTTGAACGCGCTTCCCACTTCCGGTATCACGCCAAAGGCGGCGAAGCCGAAATCGATTTTCTGCTCCAGCGTGGCATTGGCGAAACCGCCTTGCTTATTGACCCGGTACAGGTTGGCCGAGACGTCGCGCACATCCATGACCTGGTCCAGCACTGGGACCAGGGAAATCACGCCGCCAACGATCTGGGCCGATACCATTTGCTGCTCGTTGAAGTCGCCAAGAATCAAGTCTTCGAGAAATTGGACGCAATCGTCAATGATGCTCACTCTTTCCCCTTTTCGTATGCCGCGCGGGCTTGTTCGATGGAACGCCGCGCCTGTTCGCACACGTCCGGTTTCTTGTACTCTGGTTCCGGTTCCGGCTGGGGCTCCCAGTCGCGCGGGTCTTCGCCGAATTCGACGGTGTACTCGCCCGGGGGAACATTTTTTAAAGCCGCGTGCCCCTTGTCATCCAACTTGCCTTTGCAAACTGTGCCATTAGCGAAGGTCACAACGAATGGCGCGTTCGGCACCCCGTCCAGATCGTCATACTGGAAGAGCAACTCAATGTTGTTGACGATGTTGTCCGGATGCGGCAATGCCGGCAGCGCTGGACTGGCGCTCTGCGGCCCCGCCAACTCCTTCATGCTCGCCTTGAACTCGATCTTGCCCGGCCCATGCACCTCGATATTACCGCCCGCCAGCTTGATATACGCCCCTTGCGCCGTCAGCAACACATGCTCGCGCGCTGCCACGTTGACCGACTTGGTCACGCTGGCCACCGTGATG